>NZ_JBNDHS010000068.1:0-33915 GCF_056755095.1 Rhizobium sp. SVR5-9E
GCACGGATACCGTCCGCTTATCGGGTATCAACATCAAACTGGCCGATACCGCCAACGGCCCGCTCTCGGTCGAGATCGACAATCTCGCGTTCACACATGTGGGGGCGTCTTCGCTGCAGTTGAAGGGCGAAATCGCCATCAACGGCGAAGTGGCGGCGCTGAATGTTCTTGTCGACAAGGTAGCGGGGAAATCCTCCCGGGTTACGGCAAAGCTCACTCATGCCGACCTGACGCCCTTTACCTTGAGGCGGAATGCGCTCGGGGAAATTCGTCAGGGCGTCAATGGCTTCGCCGACCTTGCCGTTTCAGCCGTGCGCGGCGAAGGCGACATTGCGCCCTCGCTCGAGGCGGCTGCGGATATCGCGCCGGGGCTCCTCTATGTCGACGGTGATGAGCAGCGGCTTTCCGGCGGCCGGATCAATCTCGGCTATGATTTCGGTAAGCAGACACTGGAGATATCCAGATCGCAAGTGCAGTTCGCAGACACGTCCGTGCCTTTCAATGGCGCGGTCATCGATCTCGACAAGCTCGATCAGGCCGCCGGCAAGGGCTTCGGTGTCGATCTTCTGATCAGCGGGGGTACGGCAGCACCCGCAGGGTCGGGCGAGCATCCGTTGCCGTTCGATCTTCAGATGACGGGCCGCTACCTCATCGCCTCGCGAGAACTGCAAGTTCCGGGCCTGACGGTCTCCAGTCCCTTGGGGCAGTTGTTCGGATCGCTTCATGTCAGGTTTGGCGACAGGTCGCCGGAAATCAGCTTCGTGGGGAATTCGCAGCAGCTCCAGACGGCGGCGATCAAGCAGCTCTGGCCGTTCTGGATGGCGTCCAAGGCGCGTGAATGGGTGCTTGGAAATCTCTTCGGCGGGACAGTCACGGATGCGTCGATCTCCGTATTCATCCCGTTCGGCAAGCTGGACGAAGCCGTCGGCAAGGGACTGAAACTCGACGATGACCAGATCCGCATCAATTTCGATATCGCGGATGCGCGCATGAACGTCACGGGTGATATTCCGCCGATCCGGGACACGTCGGCGCACTTCGATCTGATCGGACGGAAGGCAACGATTTCGATCAAGAGCGGCACGTCCTACTTCGCGTCGGGCCGCTCGGTCAGTCTCGGGGAGGGCACTTTCGTGCTGCCTTCGACCTACGACAAGCCGCTGATGGCGGAAATGAAGCTCGCAGTCTCCGGCGACGCCGATGCCGTGGGAGAGCTCCTGACCTACAAGCCGATCCAGGTCTTGCAACGCGCCGGCTTGGCACCCGGAGACCTTAAGGGCGAGATCACCGCCGAGGTCGAAGCGAGGTTAGGTCTTCTGCGTTCGCAGAATCCTCCGCCGCCAGAATGGAAGGCAGCGATGCACCTGGCCGGCGTGGATGTCGCCAAGCCGATTTCGGGCCGGATGGTGACGAAACTCGATGGCGAACTCAACGCCGATCCGCAGCAGGTGATGCTCAATGCCAAGGGGCAGCTTGATGGCATTCCGGCCGAGATCGATCTCGTCGAGCCGACCGACAAATCGTCCGGTGTCAAGCAACAGCGCATCATCACGGCGACGCTGAACAACGACCAGCGTGAGAAAGTGCTGCCTGGTCTTTCGGGCATTATCAACGGCAGCATGAAGATGCAGCTGACGCGGATCGACGAGGATCACCAGAACGTTGAGATCGATCTCGGCAAGGCGTCCCTGCAGCTCCCCTGGATTGGTTGGGCAAAAGGCAGCGGAATTCCAGCAACGGCGGAGTTCGACGTGTCGGGGCCTGCTGAAAACACGCAGATTAGGAACTTCCAGCTGAAGGGCGACGGTTTCGGCGCCAGCGGCGCGCTGATGCTGAGCAAGGGCGGTTTGACATCGGCCGACTTCGACAGCGTGAAGCTGTCCTCTCTCGATGACTTCGCCATATCGATCAAACGCAGCAAGGGTAGTTTTGATGTCGCGGTTTCGGGGAGCACCGCCGATGCGCGTCCCATTCTTTCAAGGTTGAAGAACGGGCAGGGCGACAGCAGCGATGCAGATGGCAGCAATGCCAGCATCTCGGTCCGTGCCAAGCTCGACAACGTTGTCGGCTTCAACGACGAAAAGATCCGCAATTTCGAGGCTGCTTACATCTCGAGCGGCGGCCGGCTGCAGGCGCTGAATTTTTCGGGGGTTACCGACAGCGGCGAAGCAGTCGTCAGCCAGACGAGAGAGGGCCGTGTACTGAACATCACCAGCGGCGATGCCGGCGCCGTCTCGCGCTTCGCCGATCTCTATCAGCACATGCAGGGCGGCTTGCTCAACATGTCAATCAGGCTCGGCGACGCGCGCAACTGGGACGGCTCCGTCGACATACGCCGCTTTGCCATCGTTAACGAACAACGCCTTCACTCGATTGTTTCGACGCCGGTCGGGCAGGACCAGCGCAGTCTCAGTTCCGCGGTCAAACGCGACATCGATGCGTCCGCACAGCGCTTCCAGCGGGGCTTTGCGCGCGCCGTGTCCCGCGGCGGGGTGATCAGCATCGAGAACGGTGTGGTGCGCGGCGATCAGGTCGGTGCGACGTTCCAGGGCGTGATCCGGGATCAGAGCGGCAACATGGACATGACGGGTACCTTCATGCCGGCCTATGGGCTGAACCGGCTCTTTGCGGAGCTGCCGGTCATCGGCATCATTCTCGGAAACGGATCGGATCGCGGCCTCATCGGCATTACGTTCAGGCTGACGGGCAAATTCGATAAGCCCGCTCTGGTGATCAATCCGCTTTCAATCATCGCACCGGGCGTTTTTCGCAATATCTTCGAATTTCAATAAAAAAGCCGGCGCTTGCGCCGGCTTTCATTGGTCAGAGCTGGAGCTCAAGCCGCCGGGCGGATGAGGATATGCTTCTTCTTGCCGAGCGAGAGCTTGATGACCCCATCTGCGGTGATTTCGCCGCTACCGATCATTTTGCGCTCATCACTGATCGCCTGATCGTTGATGCGCACGGCACCGCCCTGAACGTGACGGCGGGCTTCGCCGTTCGAGCCTGCAAGCCCGGCCCGGACGATAAGTGAAAGCAAGCCGATGCCGGCATCCAGCTCGGAGGCGGGAATGTCGACGGAGGGCAGGTTTTCGGCAATGGCGCCTTCCTCGAAGGTCTTGCGGGCTGTCTCTGCCGCTTCCTCGGCAGCGGCGCGCCCGTGCAGGATTGCCGTCACTTCGGTTGCCAGGATCTTCTTGACTTCGTTGATCTCCGAGCCGCCAAGTGCGGAAAGGCGAGCGATCTCGTCCATCGGGAGCGTGGTGTAGAGCTTCAGGAAGCGCGAAACGTCGGCGTCTTCGGTGTTGCGCCAGTATTGCCAGAAGTCGTAGGCCGAGAGCATGTCGGCATTCAGCCAGACGGCGCCCGTGGCCGATTTACCCATCTTGGCGCCGGAAGAGGTCGTCAGGAGCGGGGAGGTCAGAGCATAAAGCTGCGGCGTCCCCATGCGGTGACCGAGATCGATGCCGTTGACGATGTTGCCCCATTGGTCCGAGCCGCCCATCTGCAGACGGCAATCATAGCGCTTGGCAAGCTCCACGAAGTCATAGGCCTGCAGAATCATGTAGTTGAATTCTAGGAACGACAACGACTGCTCGCGGTCGAGGCGCGTCTTGACGCTGTCGAAGGCCAGCATCCGGTTGACGGAGAAATGCCGGCCAACGTCACGCAGGAATTCCAGGTAGTTGATCGAACGCAGCCATTCGGCATTGTTGATCATCAGCGCGTCTTTGGGCCCGTTGCCATAGGTCAGGTAATTGGAGAAGACGCGCTTGATCGAGGCAATGTTGCTCTCGATCGTATCGATGGTCATCAGCTGGCGGGCCTCGTCCTTGAAGGAGGGGTCGCCCACCATGCCGGTACCGCCGCCCATCAGGGAAATGGCGCGGTGGCCGGTTTTCTGCAGCCAATGCAGCATCATGATCTGGATCAGCGAGCCCGCATGCAGGCTCGGCGCCGTGGGATCGAAGCCGATATAGGCTGTCACGGTTTCCTTCGCCATTAGATCGTCGAGGCCCGATTCATCGGAAATCTGATGAATGAAGCCGCGCTCTTTCAGGGTGCGCAGGAAATCGGATTTGAACTCGGACATGACCTTTTGCTCTCGGATGCGGATTTTGGGATTGGCTATTGTTGAAGCGTCGCGGCGCGTTTAGCACTGTTTTGTTGAACAGTCACCATTTGGTGGAAATCTTCCGGCGGGGTGCCATGGGGAAAATGAGAACGGCAATCGGCCTGATGAGCGGCACGTCGATGGATGGGATCGATGTCGCGTTGGTTCGCACCGACGGCCTTGCTGCCGTGGAACGCGGGCCGTTTCTGGGAGTGCCTTACGATCCGGCCTTCCGCGACAGGTTGAAGCTGGCGCTCGAACAGGCAAAATCCATTCGCCAGCGAAACGAGCGCCCCGGCGAGTTGGCAGCGATCGAGCACGAACTGACGCAGCGTCATGCAACTGCCGTTACGGAGTTTCTTGAACGCAACTCTCTGGATCGAAGCTCGATCGATCTCATCGGGTTCCATGGTCAGACGGTGCTTCACCGGCCCGACGAGGCGCTGACGGTCCAGCTCGGCGACGGGCCGCTGCTTGCCAAAGAGACCGGCGTAGCGGTCGTTTACGATATGCGCGCCAACGACATGGTGCATGGCGGTCAGGGCGCACCCTTGGTGCCCGCCTATCATGCGGCGCTCGCCGGGACCATTCGAAACGCCAGGCTGCCGGTCTGCTTCGTCAACATCGGCGGCATTTCGAACCTGACCTATGTCGGCGCCGATGGTGCCGTCGTTGCCTACGACAGCGGGCCGGGAAACACCTTGATCGACCAATGGGTCGAGACGCACGCCGGAATACCGTTCGACCAGGGCGGCATGATCGCCTCGGAAGGCAACGTGATCACCGAGTTGGCCGACCGCTATCTCGACAACCCGTTCTTCACGGCCGAGAAACGCCGATCGCTCGATCGCAATGATTTTTTGCCGCTGGGCGGAAAGGACGCCGAGCTTGCCGATGGAGCCCGGACGCTGGCTTATGTCGCTGCCGCCTCGATCATCAAATCGGCCGGTCACCTGCCGGTGACGCCGGCGCTCTACGTGATTTGCGGTGGCGGGCGCCTCAACCGCACCATCATGCGGGACTTGAGCGATCTTGCAGCCCGCCAGAACGCCGGCGTGATCTCCGCCGAGGAGGCCGGCTTCAACGGCGATGCGATGGAGGCCGAGGCCTGGGGCTATCTGGCCGCCAGATCGCTGGAGGAATTGCCGCTGACGTTCCCGGGTACGACCGGTGTTCGCGAGCCGGTTACCGGCGGCATTCTTGCGAGGCCATGATGACGGAAACGATCATTCTCGAAACGCCGCGCCTGCGGCTGGTGATGTGGGATAGGGATGACGTCGGACTCGTTCTCCACCTGCATTCGACGATTGGAACGACGCGCTATATGTCCGGTGGCGCGCCGTGGACGAGGGAACGGTGCGAGGAGCGACTGACGCGCTGGTTCGGCGAGCATGCCCGCGACGGGACGACCAAATACAAAGTGCTCAGCCGTGACGATGGCCGCTTCATCGGCCGCGCCGGCATTTCGCTTTACAACCGGCAAAAAAACGAATTCGAGCTTGGTTACGCGCTGCGCGAAGAGGAATGGGGAAAGGGCTACGCGACGGAGATCGCCCGTGCGCTAGCCGACTGGTTCTTTGGCAAGCGGTTTGCGACCCACCTTATCGCCTTCACGCATCCCGAGAATGCGGTGTCGCAGCACATCCTAACAAAAATCGGCATGCGAAGCCGCACGCCGATTTTGATCGATGGGATTTTGTGCCCGACCTTCGAGCTCACCGCTGATGTCGGGTGAGTCCTAGCGAATGCGCTTCGCCGCCGGTTCCGGCACCAGTTCGCCGTTCAGACGGCGGTCGAGGTAGTCCTCGCATTCGGCCATCAGCGTTTCGACCTGGCCGTTGAAGAAGTGATTGGCGTTCGGCACCGTGCGGTGGGTGATAAGGATGCCCTTCTGCGTCTTCAGCTTCTCGACCAGACCGTTCACATCCTTTTCAGGCGCGACCTTGTCGGCTTCGCCATTGATGATCAGGCCGGAGGACGGGCAGGGCGCCAGGAACGAGAAGTCGTAGGTGTTCGGCTGAGGCGCAATCGACATGAAGCCTTCGATTTCCGGACGTCGCATCAATAGCTGCATGCCGATCCAGGCTCCGAACGAGTAACCGGCGACCCAGCATGTCTTCGAATCGGGATGCAGGCTCTGGACCCAGTCGAGTGCGGAGGCCGCATCCGAAAGCTCGCCCGCGCCATGGTCGAATTCGCCCTGGCTACGGCCAATGCCCCGGAAATTGAAGCGCAATGTCGTAAACCCGCGCTTCTGGAACATGTAGAAGAGCTGGTAGACGATCTGATTGTTCATCGTGCCGCCGAACTGGGGGTGCGGGTGCAGGATAAGGGCAATCGGCGCGCTTTTTTCCTTGGAGGGCTGGTAGCGGCCTTCAAGACGGCCGGCGGGGCCGTTGAAAATGACTTCGGGCATCGGTACTCCGGGTTTTATTTTCAGCGTTCTTGCTGCTTAGACTTGACGGATGTTGTCAGGTTTTCTAAAACGCAGTTTAGAACAATTCGAAACTTGCATGGCGGTCCACGGTCTTCGTGGAACGTGTCATAAGGCAAGCCCGGCCGAAATTTCAAGGAAAATGAGCCGAGCTTAGCAGGAACCAAGCGCAGGACCCGAGAACATGGCGCCGCCCCGCCTCTATCTTGATTGGAACGCGACGTCGCCGCTGCATCCCGCAGCGCGTGAGGCGGTTCTGCGCGCGCTCGATCTCTTCGGAAATCCGAACTCGGTTCATGGCGAGGGACGTGCGGTACGCGCTGCGATCGAACGCGCCCGCCGCCAGGTTGCGGCCCTGACCGGCGCCGAGCCTGCACATGTGACCTTTACCAGTGGCGCGACGGAAGCGGCGAATATGGTGCTGACCCCGGACTTCCGCATGGGACGCACGCCGCTTGCGATCGGTCATCTCTATCATTCGGCGATCGAGCATCCCGCCGTGCGCGAGGGCGGTCGGTTTCCGGCTGAGAAGAAAACCGAGATTCCGGTAACTTCCGCAGGTTTGGTGGATCTCACGGCGCTGGATACGCTGCTTGCGAATCACGACAAGGCTTCGGGCCTGCCGATGGTGGCGATCATGCTCGCCAATAACGAGACCGGCATCGTTCAGCCTGTTCGCGAGGCTGCGAAGGTGGTTCAGGCGCATGGCGGCCTGCTCGTCGTCGATGCCGTGCAGGCCGCGGGACGCTTGAGGCTCGACATCAATGAGCTTGGTGCCGATTTCATGATCGTCTCATCGCACAAGATCGGTGGCCCGAAAGGCGCCGGCGCTCTGATCAGTCGTGGCGAGGTCCTGATGCCGCGCCCGCTGATCCACGGTGGCGGCCAGGAGAAGGGTCACCGCTCGGGGACCGAGAATTCGCTTGCCGTGATCGGCTTTGGCGCGGCCGCCGAAGCTGCCGTTGCGGAATTCGATAGACGCAATGAGGCGGTTTCAGCCCTGCGCGATCGATTGGAAGCCGGAATGCGCCGCGCCGCACCTGACATCGTCATCTACGGCGCCGGCGCTTCGCGCGTTTCGAACACCACCTTCTTCACGCTTCCGGGCCTGAAAGCCGAGACCGGCCAGATCGCCTTCGATCTCGAGGGTGTGGCGCTTTCGGCGGGGTCGGCGTGCTCGTCCGGCAAGGTCGGCGAGAGCCATGTTCTGGTGGCGATGGGCCGCGACCCGAAGCTGGGTGCGCTGCGCATTTCGCTCGGTTTTGCGACGACGGAAGAAGACATCGACAGGGCGGTTGCCGCCTTTGCGAAAATTGCCGGCCGGTGCAGGCCGGCCGGAGAAGCGGCCTGATTGCTTCAATTAATTGCGGAAACGCAAATTTCCGCTTGCCAATCGGGCTGAAAACGGCCTTCTGGCCACCTACATACGGGGTAGTAAAAATTACCCCAAGACGACCTGCCGGACCTTGACCCGGCGAGATTGGAGAACGACATGCCCGCCGTCCAGGAAACGGTTGATCGCGTCCGACAGATCGACGTGGACCAATACAAATACGGTTTCGAAACCGTCATCGAAATGGACAAGGCACCCAAGGGCCTGTCCGAGGATATCATCCGCCTCATCTCCGCCAAGAAGCAGGAGCCGGAATGGATGCTCGAATGGCGTCTCGGGGCCTACCGGCGCTGGCTGACGCTTGAGGAGCCCACCTGGGCACGCGTCAATTATCCGAAGATCGATTTCAACGAGATCCATTACTACGCCGCACCGAAGAGCACGCCGGGTCCGAAGTCGCTGGACGAGGTCGATCCGGAAATTCTGAAGGTTTACGAAAAGCTCGGGATTCCGCTGAAGGAGCAGGAGATCCTCGCCGGTGTCGAAAAGCCGAAGATCGCCGTCGATGCCGTTTTCGATTCCGTCTCGGTCGTCACGACCTTCAAGGAAGAGCTGAAGAAGGCCGGCGTGATCTTCATGTCGATCTCCGAGGCGATCCGCGAGCATCCGGAGCTTGTCCAGAAGTATCTCGGCTCGGTCGTTCCGACGACGGACAACTACTACGCGACGCTGAACTCGGCGGTGTTCACCGATGGCTCGTTCGTGTTCGTGCCGAAGGGTGTCCGCTGCCCGATGGAGCTTTCCACCTATTTCCGCATCAACGAGAAGAATACCGGCCAGTTCGAGCGCACGCTGATCATCGCCGAGGAGGGTGCCTACGTCTCCTACCTCGAAGGCTGCACCGCGCCGCAGCGTGATGAGAACCAGCTGCACGCAGCTGTCGTCGAACTCGTCGCTCTCGATGATGCCGAGATCAAGTATTCCACAGTCCAGAACTGGTATCCGGGCGACAAGCAAGGTAAGGGCGGCATCTACAACTTCGTCACCAAGCGCGGCGATTGCCGCGGTGCCCGCTCGAAGATCTCCTGGACGCAGGTCGAAACCGGCTCTGCGATCACCTGGAAGTATCCGTCCTGCATCCTGCGCGGCGACGACAGCCGTGGAGAATTCTATTCGATCGCCGTGTCGAACGGTCACCAGCAGATCGACAGCGGCACCAAGATGATCCATCTCGGCAAGAACACGTCGAGCCGCATCATTTCCAAGGGTATTGCTGCGGGCGTTTCGCAGAACACCTATCGCGGCCAGGTTTCGGCCCACCGCAAGGCGTCGAACGCACGCAACTTCACCCAGTGCGACTCGCTGCTGATCGGCGACAAGTGCGGTGCGCATACCGTGCCTTACATCGAAGCGAAGAATTCGACGGCGCAGTTCGAGCACGAAGCGACCACCTCGAAGATCTCCGAAGACCAGCTCTTCTACTGCCTGCAGCGCGGTATCCCGGAGGAAGCGGCGATCGCACTGATCGTCAACGGCTTCGTCAAGGAAGTCCTGCAGGAGCTGCCGATGGAATTCGCCGTCGAAGCGCAGAAGCTGATCAGCATCTCGCTTGAAGGCTCAGTCGGCTAAATCTCGGGTTCCGTCATCCTCGGGCTTGTCCCGAGGATCTGCGGCGGCTTACGGATAAAGGATGAGTGGCTTCGTCTACATGATGTCCGACAAACCGCGCGGCGTGATCTACACCGGGGTTACGAGTGATTTGCATGGTCGCGTTTGGGAGCATCGCAACGAAGTACACAAGGGGTTTACGGAGAGATACAGAGCGAAAAATCTGGTCTGGTTCGAAACCCACCCGAACATCGTGCTGGCGATAAAGAGAGAAAAGTCTCTGAAGCGCTATGTGCGTGAATGGAAGATCAAGCTTATCGAGGGACTTAATCCGACTTGGATGGACCTCTACGAGCGGATCGATGAAATCGAGAGTGTCTATCGGCCGCATCCGAACACGCGGCAGTGGAGCGACTACAATTGAAGGCTTAGATCCTCGGGACAAGCCCGAGGATGACGATCAGGACCGGTATGAGACGGTCAATCAGGCGGCACTTGAACCCGCCCTACGAACAGGAACTTGAAATGCTTGAAATCAAAAACCTGCACGCCCGCATCGCCGAAGACGGCACCGAAATCATCCGCGGCCTGAACCTTACCGTGAAGGCCGGCGAAGTTGCCGCCATCATGGGCCCGAACGGCTCCGGAAAGTCGACGCTCTCCTACATTCTTGCGGGCCGCGAAGACTACGAAGTGACTGAAGGCGACATCCTTTACAACGGCGAGAGCATCCTCGAGCTCGACGCCGCCGAACGTGCCGCCAAGGGCATTTTCCTCGCCTTTCAGTACCCGGTCGAAATTCCGGGCGTTGCCACCATGCAGTTCCTGAAGGTCGCGATGAACGAACAGCGCAAGGCGCGCGGCGAAGAAGAGCTGAAGACGCCTGATTTCATGCGCCTCGTCAAGGACGCGGCCGGCAAGCTTCAGATCAACACCGAAATGCTGAAGCGTCCCGTGAATGTCGGCTTCTCGGGCGGCGAGAAGAAGCGCGCCGAGATCCTGCAGATGGCGCTGCTGCAGCCGCAGCTCTGCGTGCTTGACGAGACCGACTCCGGCCTCGACATCGACGCTCTGAAGATCGTCGCCGACGGCGTCAACGCCCTGCGTTCGCCCGACCGTGCGGTCGTCGTCATTACCCACTACCAGCGCCTGCTCGATTACATCGTTCCGGACACCGTTCACGTTCTCTACAAGGGCCAGGTGGTCAAGTCCGGCGACAAGACGCTGGCCCATGAGCTCGAGGCAAACGGTTACGCTGACATCATCGGGGCGGCAGCCTGATCAGGCGGAAAGGACCAGTCTCATGAACATGCAGACGACGAGCCGCCTGACCGTTGCGGAAGCGGCGCTCATCGAGGCTTTTAACAACCAGTTCGGCGACCTGCCGGGCGACGGCGCCGTTACCGCGACGCGCGACCGCCTTCTTGACGACCTGAAGAAGAGTGGGCTGCCGACGCGCCGGGTCGAAGCCTGGCACTATACCGATCTCAAGACCCTGCTTCGTGAGGTTCCGGCCGTTGCCGGCGATGCCGCCGCCAAACAGATCGAGCCGCTGATCGAGGGGTCTTCGGTTCTTTCGCTAGTGCAGGGCCATGCAGACCCGAAAGCGACGGCCGGCGACCTCGGTGTTTCGAGCTATGCGCAGAGCCTGCTCGACGGTTCGGCTGCTGCGGCGCTCCGTGTCCTCGGTACAGATGATGCCGTCGGCAGCATCAACGGGAGCTTCGTGCGCGACGGCTACGTCGTGGATGTTCCGGCGGATATCGAATTCGACAAGCCGTTCGAGGTCGATATCACCCATGCCGGTGGGCAGATCCACACGCGCCTGCCGGTATCGTTCGGCGCAAACGTCAAAGCGACGGTCATCGAGCGTCACCAATCGGTGACTGGCGATGCGGCGCTCGTGTCCCACGTCAGTGACATCACCGTCGGCGAAGGCACGGAACTGACCTGGATCATCCTGCAGCAGCAGGGCGCCGAAGACACCCACCTCGGCCAGATCCGCGTCGACCTCGGTGCCAACGCCAAGCTGAAGCTGTTCGTCATCAACGCCGGCGGCAAGCTGGTTCGGCAGGAACTGCATATCAAGGTGACGGGCGAAGGGGCCGATCTGACGCTTCGCGGCATCAACCTGCTCGGTGGCGATACCCACACGGACGTCACCATGGTGCTCGGCCACAACGTTCCGCATACCAGCTCGACGGACGTCATCCGCAACGTCGTTTTCGACCGCGCCAGGGGCGTCTTCCAGGGCATGATCCGGGTGGCTCCGGACGCGCAGAAAACCGATGCCAGAATGGCCTGCAACACGCTGCTGATGTCTGATGATGCGGAGTTCTCGGTGAAGCCGGAGCTCGAAATCTTCGCCGACGACGTGCAGTGCGGCCACGGGGCGACCGTCGCCGATATCGACGACAACCATCTCTTCTACCTGCTGTCGCGCGGCATTCCCGATAAGAAGGCGCGGGCAATGCTCGTCAACGCCTTCGTGGCGGAGATAGTCGAAGAGCTGGAAGACGAAGCCCTGGTCGAGGCGCTGGAAGGCGTCATTTCGGCCTGGCTCGAAAAGCACGCCTGATCGGACAAGAGCCATGGACAAGATAGTACCAGCAGCAAGCTACGACGTCGAAGTCATCCGCAAGGATTTTCCGATCCTTGCGACGGAGGTCTATGGGAAGCCGCTGGTTTATCTGGACAACGGCGCCTCCGCCCAGAAACCGCAGGCGGTCATCGATGCAATCTCGCATACCTATTCGAACGAGTATGCGAACGTCCACCGCGGCTTGCACTTCCTCTCGAATGCCGCCACAGAGGCCTATGAGGGAGCCCGCGAAAAGGTGCGCCGCTTCCTGAACGCGCCTGATGTCAACGACATCATCTTCACCAAATCATCGACCGAGGCGATCAATACGGTCGCCTATGGTTGGGGGATGCCGAAGATCGGCGAGGGCGACGAGATCGTCGTCTCGATCATGGAGCATCACTCCAACATCGTGCCCTGGCATTTCATTCGCGAGCAGCAGGGCGCCAAGCTCGTCTGGGTGCCGGTCGATGACGAGGGCGCGTTCCACATCGAGGACTTCGAGAAGAGCCTCACGGAACGCACCAAGCTCGTCGCCATAACGCATATGTCGAATGCGCTGGGCACCATCGTTCCGGTCAAGGAAGTATGCCGCATTGCGCATGAGCGCGGCATTCCGGTGCTGATCGATGGTTCGCAAGGCGCCGTGCACCTGCCGGTCGACGTCCAGGACATCGATTGCGACTGGTATGTGATGACCGGCCACAAGCTTTACGGTCCTTCGGGAATCGGTGTGCTTTACGGCAAGAAGGATCGGCTTCGGGAGATGCGTCCCTTCCAGGGCGGCGGCGAGATGATCTTCGAGGTGACGGAAGACAACGTTACTTACAACGATCCGCCGCATCGTTTCGAAGCAGGCACGCCGCCGATCGTTCAGGCGATCGGCCTCGGCTATGCGCTGGACTACATGGAGAAAGTCGGCCGCGAGGCGATCTCGCGCCATGAAGCCGATCTGACGGCCTATGCCACCGAACGGCTGCGGTCGATCAACTCGCTGCGTGTTTTCGGAACGGCGCCGGGCAAGGGTGGTATCTTCGCCTTCGAACTGGCCGGCCTACACGCGCACGACGTGTCGATGGTTATCGACCGGCAGGGCGTTGCGGTTCGCGCCGGCACCCATTGCGCGATGCCGCTCTTGAAACGGTTCGGCGTCACCTCCACATGCCGAGCATCCTTCGGCATGTACAACACGCGAGCCGAGGTTGATGCCCTGGCCGATGCGCTGGAATATGCGCGCAAGTTTTTTGCCTGAGGAGTGCCTTATGAGCCTGGACGAAAGCGAACAGAAGATCGACGTGCGCGAGGGCATCGTGCATTCGAGCATTCCGGCCGACGAGCTGGCGCGCCTTAGCGATGACGTCATTAGCGCGCTGAAGACGGTTTACGATCCGGAAATCCCGGCCGATATCTTCGAGCTGGGCCTGGTCTACAAGATCGACATCGAAGACGACCGCATGGTGAAGATCGTCATGACGCTGACGGCGCCAGGATGCCCGGTGGCCGGCGAAATGCCGGGCTGGGTCGAAAATGCCGTCGGTGCCGTCGAAGGCGTTTCTGGCGTCGAAGTCGAGATGACCTTCGATCCGCCGTGGACGCCGGACCGCATGTCGGAAGAGGCGCAGGTCGCCGTCGGTTGGTACTAGCATGACCCCGAAAAGTTGCAGACTTTTTCGGACAGGATCATGCGGCGGACTGGTATTGATCGGTTAAGCTGCTGGCACTACATTTGAATCGTGAAACGCCGGACCTTGAATCCGCGCGCGGAAGGAGAAGAGGCCGATGGGCTTTGCAGTAATGAGCATGACGGAAGCCGCCGCGAGCCGCGTCAAGGCGATCGTCGAGAATTCCGGGCCGGACGCCAAGGGCATCCGCGTTGGCATCAAGAAGGGCGGTTGCGCCGGGATGGAATATACCATCGATCTGGTGACCGAACCGAATGCCAAGGACGACCTGATCGAGCGCGACGGCGCCAAGGTCTGGGTCGAGCCGTCTGCGGTGCTCTACCTGCTCGGCACGGAGATGGGCTTCGAGATGACGACCCTGCGCTCCGGCTTCATCTTCACGAACCCGAACCAGACGTCCGCCTGTGGCTGCGGCGAATCCGTGGAGCTGAAACCGGCGGATCTGGCAGCGCTTGCCGCTCGGGGCGATGCGGTGGTCCCCGCGGCGCACTAACGCCTTCGGGATCGAGATCCGAAGAGCCGCCAGCGATGGCGGCTTTGTTATTTTTGATTTGCCCCTTTTCGGCGCCAAACCAGTTTCTGCCGTATGATCATCGAAACGCTGCTTGTGCTTTTCGTCAAAGGCGCTTTGCTTGGCCTTGTCGTCACCGCGCCGCCGGGCCCGATCGCGACGCTGTGCATCAATCGCAGCCTTCATCGCGGGTTCGGTTCGGGGGTGGCGATTGGCATTGGCGCGGCGCTGGGGGATTCCTGTTACGCGCTGGTTGCCGCAGCAGGGCTTGCGATGGTGTCTGATGCCCTGGATTCTTATTCCCTGCCGATTGCGGCGGCCGGTGGTATCGTGCTCATCGTTCTTGGCATCCGCGATCTTATGACGCCGCCGGCAGAGGCGGTGGAAGTCGGCGCCCGCAATTTTTTCCGGACCATCGTATCAACCTTCCTGCTGGCAATTTCCAATCCCGGCGCATTTCTGTCCTTCGGAGGCCTCTTTGCGGGGCTAGGCTTGGTGAACGGCAATACGGTGACGGAGACCGCAGCGATCGTCATCGGTGTGTTCTTCGGCGCGATGGCGTGGTGGACGGCGTTGAGCGCGGCGGTCAATCTCGCCCGCGACAGGATTTCAAGCGATCTGACGCTGCTGATCCGACGCATCTCCGGCGGCCTGATTATCGCCTTCGGTGTCGTCGTGCTCGGCTATGCCGCGACGTTGCTGTAACGGGCTTTCATCGCTGATGATCGAGGCGATGCGCGGGATCGGCGGGTACGCTTTCCTAATCCCGCTTTATGCTCATCAGCACGTCCCACATGTCCGCGCCTGTCTCGAACACGCTGGCGTTGGCGGTAAAGCTCTGCTTGGCTTGGAGCAGGTCAGTCAGCTCGCCGGCCGGATCGACTTCGCCATCGGTCTGGCTGACGATCGCCTGAACGCCATTCGGGGAGAGGGATTGCAGGCGGGTATTCAGCGCCTGGTAGCCGGGCGTACTGACGTTCGCGGCGTTATTGGCGATAGCGCTTAGGCGTGTCGTCTGCGCCAGCATTCCCGAAAGAGCGGTACTCGTGATGCCTGATATGCTCATCGGTCCTATCCCTGAAAAATTGGATGGAGCCTTTCTACAGGCAGGAGCTTAGGGAATGCTGAAGGGGCTGGGTTAGCGAAGAGCTGCGAGCAGGCGCGCATTATCGCGGTTTCTGTATTGTATTGGCACAGAACTCAGCCGACAGCGACTGCTTTTAGGCGGAACCGGCCGACCGTGGGTTTCGGCATTCCCTTCATACCAAAGGATGCGGCCACTCGCGTGAGACGAGAGCTTTCAATCTGGCAGTGAAGGTAAAGATGTGCCATATTCGCGCTTAGGACGACTGCCTACACTGGGGCAGACGCCAGAGCGAGCATTTTATCGCTAGCCTTCGACGCTTCGATGGCGGGGACGCCTGTCGCTACCTTATGGCCACTAATCAGAGCTGCATTCACATACCCAGTATATCCCGCTGTGCCGGCCGCCGCGCCGCGCAGTTTCACAAACTCAGATCGTCGCAGACATGAGGGTGCACCCTTATGCTGTGAGAAGACAATCGCGATTTAGACCAAGTGAAACGGAGGGTATAATCATGAGTAGCACGAGAAATCTTTGCCTTGGTTTGCTGGCATCCGCGTTCGCCACCGCGCTGGGTGCGCCGACAGTCGCACAGCAGCAGCCAAAACCTAACATCCTTGTCATCATGGGCGACGATATTGGCTGGTTCAACCTTGGCGCCTATCACCGGGGAATCATGTCCGGGAAGACACCCAACCTCGACAAGCTGGCGTCCGAAGGCATGATGTTCACCGACTATTATGCAGAGGCGAGTTGCACTGCCGGCCGGGCGAGTTTCATCACCGGAGAAATTCCGTTGCGTACCGGCCTGACGACTGTTGGTCAGGCAGGCGCAGATGTCGGCATGCCTGACAAGGCGGTAACCCTAGCCGCCGTTCTCAAGAACGAGGGATATGCCACCGGTCAGTTCGGCAAGAACCATCTTGGCGACTTGAACAAGTATCTGCCGACACTGCATGGCTTCGATGAGTTCTTTGGCTATCTCTATCACCTCGATGCGATGTCAGACCCCTATTGGTATTCGTTTCCGAATGATCAATCGTACCGGGATAAAGTCGGGCCGCGTAATTTGGTCCACACCTTTGCAATGGACACGGACGATACGACGGAGCAGCCGCGCTGGGGCAAGATCGGCAAGCAGAGGATCGTGGACGAGGGTCCCCTGGCGCCATATCCCGACATGTCCAACGTGCCGAACATGCATGACGTCATGCCCAAGGCCAAGTACGACATGGGCACGTTCGACGAAGTGCTGGTCAAGGCTTCGTGCGACTTCATGGACAAAGCCAAGACTGACGCCAAGCCGTTTTTCGTCTGGCACAACACGACACGCATGCACGTCTGGACTTTTCTGTCGCCCAAATACCAAGCCCTCATGAACAGCGATTCCAACTATGGCCTTGAGGAAGCCGGAGTGGCGCAGCTTGATGACAACGTCGGCGCTCTTCTCAAATGCGTGGAAGATGCGGGCGAGAGCGACAACACCATCGTCGTTTTCACGACCGACAATGGGGCGGAGGTGTTTACCTGGCCCGATGGTGGCATGACCCCGTTCAAGGGCACCAAGGGTACCGTGATGGAAGGTGGCTTCCGCGCACCGGCCATCATTCGCTGGCCGGGCAAGGTCAGGCCGGGTACCGTCGAGAACGGCATATTTTCGGCCCTGGATTGGTTCCCGACGTTGGCGGCCGCCGCTGGCAACACCGAGATCACCGACCAGCTGCTTAAAGGTGTGAAGCTGGGCGACACGACCTACAAGAACCATCTTGATGGCTACAATCAGATGGACCTGTTGTTGGGCAAATCACCATCCGCACGGCATGAGTTTTTCTACTTCGCTGGCCCTGCTCTTGGGGCAGTTCGGATCGATAACTTCAAGTTCCAGTTCTTGCAGCAGCCGCAGGGCTGGCCCGGTGGAAAGGTAACGACGGACATGCCCACCATGGTCAATATCCGTCAGGATCCCTTCGAGAGGACACCATCGATTGGCGAGCAAAGCCTCAATGACCTCGGTGGAGGTTACATGAATGACTT
Source organism: Rhizobium sp. SVR5-9E (assembly GCF_056755095.1). Lineage (NCBI taxonomy): Bacteria > Pseudomonadati > Pseudomonadota > Alphaproteobacteria > Hyphomicrobiales > Rhizobiaceae > Rhizobium > Rhizobium sp. SVR5-9E. Next base: position 17,382 of record NZ_JBNDHS010000068.1, read on the forward strand.
CTTTGCCCGCGAGTTCTGGCGCTTCGTCAGCGTCCAGCAGGAAGTCGGGAAACTTGCCCTCACCGCGGTCGACTACCCGCCGATGCAGGACCCGGCTTCCTTCAATCTCGATGCTGTGAAAAGGCAGATCGACGCGGCCATCCGGAACAAGCCGGGCAACTAGTCGAGTGCGGTAAAGTCCAAGGGCGGCCCGGAAGGGCTGCCCTTTGTTCATGGCGCAGGCCTCTCCGTCTATTGCCAGTTATCCCAGCCGTAGCGAACCACGCCCACCATCGGACCGCCGCCGGCGAATACGCCGCGAACGGGATCCCATCCATCGGCCTCATAGCCGCTCTTGACGCCGCCGACACGAGGGTCGCCGTCGATCCAGTCCCAGAGCGGGCCGCCCGACCAGCCGCCGGCGAAGGCGGTGGAATAATCGACCTCCAGTTCCAGGCTGTCGTTGTCGTCGCCATCGATATCCTCGATGTCAATGTTGACGTCCATCACCGGATCCTGTCCACCCATATAGACTGAGGGATAGCCGATGCTGAGCCAGCGACGGTCGTAATACTTGTCCTCGTCGCCGAAGGACTGCGAGCCCATCCAGCCGACACGCTCGCCGAGCGGGGTATAGAGGCGGCAGATGACATAATCGAGACCGTAGGGATCCTCATGCGGCCGATATCCGTGGACCGATTGCACGTAGGAGCGTCCATACGGCTCGAGGCCGCTGACGTAGCCGGGCGAAAAGCGCATCCACCAACCTTCCGGCGGATGATCCCACGGCATCAGGTGGCTCGCAGTCAACATCAGATTTGGTCCAACCAGCGTACCCGTTCCCCAGCCGAGAGGCCGATCGAAACTGGTTCCGTGACCATACTCGACGCGGCCGACGGTAGAATAGGGATAGAGGCAGGGCGGCAGTTCCGATCGGCTCAACGTCTTCATCACCGGCAGCCCAAGAAGCAGGAGTGTGGTGGCACGAGGGAAGGCCATGGCGTTGGGCCGGCGGGCGCGGGGCCGAAATGGTATGAGGGGCGGCAGATGGGTGAGCGTTGTCCACGCGGGGCGATAACCCTCGATGATCCCCGCTGTCGGCATCTTGAGCGCGGTGATTGGCTCCAGCACGGCATCTTTCCCGCTCTGTCCCTCGCAGGCTTTGCCGGCGGCCTGTTCGGTCAGGATCGCTTTCTCGATATCGTCGGGGAAGGGCTCCGTCGCTGGCTGGTCGGGGAGTGCCCACAATTCCATAGCGTCCATCGTACTCTCCTCTCCTGTTCGAGCACTCAGAATATGAAAACATGCTAATGTTTTAAAGGCAATCTGGGGGCGATGCCTTGGCAATCTTCCAGTCGAGGTTTACCATCTGTTCTGCAGATGGAGGCTCGCATGTCTTCAAGCTTCACTGTTCACGATGCGGCTGGATACGAACAGCTCATGGGACGCTGGAGCCAGAAGCTCGCGCTTCCATTCATAGAGTTTGCGGGCCTTGGCGATGGCGAGAAGATACTTGACGTCGGCTGCGGCATCGGCAGCCTGACCTTCGCGCTCGACCGAGCCGCCAGTCTCGGCGAGATCACCGCGATCGACTATTCGCCCGTCTTCGTCGAGGAGACAATTCGGCGCAACACCAGCCCTCGCATTAAGATCAGCCAGGCGGATGCCTGCTCCTTGCCGTTCGAAGACGGCACCTTCGACCGTGCTTTGGCGCTGCTCGTCCTACATTTCGTGCCCGAGGCCGATAAGGCGGTGGCGGAGATGGGCCGCGTCGTGCGGCCCGGCGGCACGGTGGCGGCAGCCGTCTGGGATCATCTCGGCGGCATGCCGGTCATGCGCATGATGGTCGACACGGTGGCGGCACTCAGCGAGGCCGGGCGCCAGCTACGCAGTCGCTATTGCTTTCAGCCGATGATGCAGCCGGGCGAAATGAAGCGGGCTTTTGTCGAGCAAGGCCTCTTGGACGTTGCGGAAACACAGCTGCTGATCCGCATGGACTACCAGAACTTCGCTGACTTCTGGGCACCTATCGCTGCGGGCGAAGGGCCTCTCGGTCAATATATGACGACGCTCGGCGCCTCGGAGCGAGCCCGCATCGATGCCGCCATCCGCGACGCCTACGAGGCCGGGCGACCGGACGGCCCGCGATCCTTTGCCAATGTCGCCTGGGCCTGCCGAGGCATTGTTCCCTGAGGCCCAAGCAACTCGTATGCGAAGGGCCGCTACAGCAGACTGTCATTGCTGTGCCGGCTGGAACAGTTCGACGAAATTCCCGGAAGGATCGACCAGCAAGATTTGAGCGCCTCCGGGCCCTTTGACGATGTCGTTCCGGAAACGGACGCCAGCAGCGCGCAGCCGCGCTACGGTGGCAGGCAAATCGTCAACGATGAGATGAATGCGATTCCAGCCGCCCGGCTTTGGCTGTTCGCCATCCGGCATAGACCGTCCCGCCGAGCTTGTCGGCCCGCTTAAGAGGAGCCGTAAATTCCCCAACCGCACATCCGCGAAGGCCGGAGCATAGTTCGTCAGAAGCGAGAAGCCGAGGTGGCTCGTATACCATGCGATGGCGGCCTCCACATCATCGACCATGTAGCGGACATTGACGGTGGTTTCCGGCATTGTTCTCACTCCCGCACTCATGGGCACGTTCAGGCTGACCCGCGGCCGTCATGCACACGCCACTACTTTTACCACACCTGAGGCACGGCCGATCGAAAAAAGCGAGGTGAGATTTGCAGGAGCCCCTTCTCCCCGGGCAGGGAGAAGGGGATCTTCAGGTTATTCGGCAGCCTCGGCGTAGCTCTCCACCGGCGGGCAGGTGCAGAGTAGGTTGCGGTCGCCATAGACGTTGTCGACGCGGTTGACCGGCGACCAGTATTTGTCGACGCGGAAGGCACCTGGCGGGAAGCAGGCCTGTTCGCGCGAGTAGGGGCGGTCCCATTCGCCGACCAGGTCTTCGACCGTGTGCGGGGCATTCTTCAGCGGGTTGTTCGCCTTGTCGGAGCGGCCCTCCTCGATGTCGCGGGCTTCCTGGCGGATCGCCAGCATCGCCTCGCAAAAGCGGTCGAGTTCGGCCTTGGTTTCCGATTCAGTCGGCTCGATCATCAACGTGCCGGCAACTGGCCAGCTCATGGTCGGTGCGTGGAAGCCGCAGTCGATCAGGCGCTTGGCGACGTCGTCGACGGTGACGCCGGCGCTGTCGACTAGCGGGCGCGTGTCGATGATGCATTCATGCGCCACGCGGCCAGCTTCGGACTTGTAGAGCACATCGTAGGCGCCCTTGAGGCGGGCGGCGATGTAGTTGGCGTTGAGGATCGCGACCTTGGTCGCCTGCGTCAGGCCTTCGCCGCCCATCATCAGGCAGTAGCTCCACGAGATCGGCAGGATCGAGGCGGAGCCGAAGGCTGCCGCCGAGACCGCACCGGAGCGACCGTCGGCTTCCGGATGGCCGGGGAGATAAGGTGCCAGATGCGCCTTGACGCCGATCGGCCCCATGCCCGGACCGCCGCCGCCGTGCGGAATGCAGAAGGTCTTGTGAAGGTTGAGGTGGGAAACGTCCGAGCCGATGTCACCGGGACGGGACAGGCCGACCATGGCGTTCATGTTGGCGCCGTCGAGATAAACCTGGCCGCCGTGGCTATGGACGATGTCGCAGATTTCCCTGACGGTCTCCTCGAAGACGCCGTGCGTCGACGGGTAGGTGATCATGCAGCAGGAGAGGCTTTCCGAATACTGCTCCGCCTTGGCACGGAAGTCATCCATGTCGATGTCGCCGTTGTCGCGAACCTTGACCACAACCACCTTCATGCCGGCCATCTGCGCAGAGGCGGGGTTGGTGCCGTGTGCCGAGGTCGGGATGAGGCAGACATCGCGATGAGTATCGCCATTCGCCAGGTGATAATTGCGGATCGTCAAGAGGCCGGCATATTCGCCCTGCGCGCCGGAATTCGGCTGCATCGAGAAGGCGTCGTAGCCGGTCACTGCGCAAAGCTTGTCGATGAGATCGTCGATCATCTCGCGGTAGCCCAGCGCTTGGTCGGCCGGCACGAAAGGATGGATGTCGGAAAATTCCGGCCAGGTGATCGGCAGCATTTCCGCCGTCGCGTTCAGCTTCATCGTGCAGGAGCCGAGCGGGATCATCGCCCGGTCGAGCGCCAGGTCGCGATCCGAAAGCCGGCGGATGTAGCGAGTCATTTCGCTTTCGGCACGGTTCATGTGGAAGATCGGATGCGTCAGGTAATCGCTGGTCCGCAGCAGGTCCTTCGGCAGACGGTAGCCCGGCTCGAAATCGGCGATCGCGAAGTTACCACCGAAGGCGCGCCAGACGGCCTCAAGTGTCGCGGGACGGGTGCGCTCGTCGAGGCTCATGCCGATCTTCGTGTCGCCGACCTTGCGAAGGTTGACGCCTTCCGCGATGGCGGCACGCAGGATGAGGCCCTGCATATGGCCGACGTCCACGGTGAACGTGTCGAAAAAGGTTTCCGGCTCGACCGTGTAGCCGAGCTTTTCGAGGCCCTTCGCCATCAGCACCGCCTTCTGGTGGACCTGCTGGGCAATCGCCTTGATGCCCTTCGGACCATGGAAGACGGCATACATGGAGGCCATCACGGCCAGCAGCACCTGCGCGGTGCAGATGTTCGACGTCGCCTTTTCGCGGCGGATGTGCTGCTCGCGGGTCTGCAGCGACAGACGATAGGCGCGGTTGCCGCGCGCATCGACGGAGACGCCGACGAGACGGCCGGGCATGGAGCGCTTGATGGCGTCCTTGACGGACATGTAGGCCGCATGGGGGCCGCCATAGCCGACCGGAACGCCGAAGCGCTGCGAGGAGCCGATGGCGATATCGGCGCCCATTTCGCCCGGCGACTTCAGGAGTGTCAGGGCCAGGATATCGGCTGCAACGACAGCGATCGCGCCAGTCTGGTGCAGGCGGGCGATCAGGCCGGAGAAATCATGCACATGGCCGTGCGTGCCCGGATACTGGAAGATCGCGCCGAAGACTTCGGTCGGGTCGAGATCGGTGAAAGGGTTGCCGACGATGACGGTCCAGCCGAGCGGCTCAGCGCGGGTGCGGATGAGCGCGATCGTCTGCGGATGGCAGTCGGCATCGACGAAGAAGGCCTTTGCCTTCGACTTGGAGACGCGTTCGGCCATAGCCATGGCTTCGGCGGCGGCCGTGGCCTCGTCGAGCAGCGAGGCATTGGCGACGTCGAGGCCGGTGAGGTCGCAGATCATCGTCTGGTAATTCAGCAGCGCCTCGAGGCGGCCCTGGCTGATTTCAGGCTGGTAGGGTGTGTAGGCCGTGTACCAGGCCGGGTTTTCGAGGATGGTGCGCTGGATGACCGGCGGCGTGATCGTGCCGTAATAGCCCTGGCCGATCAGCGAGGTCAGCACCTTGTTCTTGTTGGCGGTCTCGCGCAGCTTGTCGAGCGCCTCGCGCTCCGTCATCGGGGCGCCCCAGGTCAGCGGCTGCTTCTGGCGGATGGAGGGCGGTACCGTCGCATCAATCAAGGCATTGAGGCTGCCGTAGCCGATGACCTTCAGCATGTCAGCCATTTCAGCCGGCGAGGGGCCGATATGGCGGCGATTGGCGAAGTCGTAGGGCTGGTAGTCCGTGAACTGGAATTCCGTGGGCGTCGTCATTACGCGGTGAGCTCCTTGTAGGCCGCCTCTTCGAGGAGGCCATCTGCATCGGCCGGGTTCTTGAGCTTCAGCTTGAAGAACCAGCCGGCACCCTGCGGGTCGGAATTGACCAGCGACGGATCGGCGGTAATTGCCGGATTGACTTCGGTGATCTCGCCATCGAGCGGACAATAAACGTCGGAAGCAGCCTTTACGGATTCGACCGTTGCGGCGGCATCATTCTTGGAGAAGCTGCTGCCTACTTCCGGCAGTTCGACGAAAACGAGGTCGCCGAGTTGATCGACGGCATAGCTCGTGATCCCGACCGTCGCAACGCCGCCTTCAATCTTCAGCCACTCGTGTTCTTCGGTAAATTTCAGCATGGTTCGTCCTCTCTGGAAAAACTATTAGCGTTTATAGGTCGGCGTGATGAAGGGAAGCGCGCTGACGGTGAGGGGCAGGTACTTGCCGCGCACCTCGGCGTAAATCTGAGTTCCCGCGGCAGAATGCGAAACCGGCACGTAGCCCATGGCAACCGGACCTTCGACACTGGGGCCGAAGCCGCCCGAGGTGACTTCGCCGATTTCGGTCTTGCCTTCGGCATCCGCGTAAAGCTTTGAGTGGCCGCGCACCGGCGCCTTGCCCTCGGGCTTCAGGCCGACGCGGCGGCGCTTGGCGCCATTGTCGAGTTCGGAAAGAATGCGTTCGGCACCCGGAAAACCGCCGGCGCGGGCTCCGCCCGTCCTGCGGGCCTTCTGCATGGCCCATTCGAGCGCGGCCTCGATCGGCGTAGTCGTCGTGTCAATGTCGTTGCCATAGAGGCAGAGACCGGCTTCCAGCCGGAGTGAATCGCGGGCTCCGAGGCCGATCGGCTGCACGTCCGGATGCTCGAGCAGCCGTTTGGCGATATCTTCGGCCATCTCCTGCGGCACCGAGATTTCGTAGCCGTCTTCGCCGGTGTAGCCGGAGCGGGACACAAGACAGGAGACATCGTGCAGGCGGCAATGGCGCACGTCCATGAACTTCATCGAGGCGACGTCGGCCCAGAGTTCGGCGAGCACATCGACTGCGTGCGGCCCCTGAAGAGCGATCAGTGCCCGATCGAGCACGGTAATGTCGCAGCGGTCGCCGATATGCTTCCGCAGATGCGCGACGTCGACCTCCTTGCAGGCGGCGTTGACCACGACGAAGAGGTGGTCGTCGAGATGGGCGATCATCAGGTCGTCGAGGATGCCGCCGTTCTCGTCGGTGAAGAAGCCGTAACGCTGGCGCCCTTCAGCGAGACCGAGGATGTCCACAGGGACGAGGCTTTCGAGCGCGAGCGCGGCGTCTTCGTATTTGCCGGATTTCGCTTTCACGATGACCTGTCCCATGTGCGAGACATCGAACAGGCCGCCTGCGGTGCGCGTCTGCAGGTGTTCCTTCATGACGCCGGCCGGATATTGCACCGGCATCTCGTAGCCTGCGAAGGGGACCATGCGGGCGCCGAGCGAAAGATGCAGCGCGTGAAGCGGAGTTTTCTTGAGGGCAGCAGTATCGTCCAATGACGCCTCCGGGGTTTGCGCGTGGAATCCCAAGCGCGGGCTCAAATCTGCAGGCACCGCCGCGCCCGTCTTTCGAGCCCCCTCTGTCCCTGTGCCTGAGATTGCTATCCCTTCGGCGAGCGTTTCGAGAACGCTTCTCTCCAGAGTTCCGTCTGCCCCTTGTGGTCCTTTTGCCTGAGAGTTTCCGGGGCGGTTGCTCCTTCGGCACCGGTCGCTAGCGGACCGGATTCTCCCAACAAGGTCGCCGCAATTATCCGGCGGAGCGGGTTGTTGGCAAGGGGGAATGTCGCCACCGAGCAAATTTTTGTCGCGCTTTCCGTGGGGCAGCGTCTGATCTGCGGCAAAACGCTTTTGCTTTTCGCCGGTAAAGTGGTTAATCGCAAAGTCGCCGAGGGGATTTGATGACGGACAGGAGCCGAAGAGCTGGGATGCTGACGCGCGTAGTCTGCGCGTTGAGCCTGCTTTTGCTCGGCCTTGCGCATCAGGCTCCGCGGGTTTCGTCCGAGCCCGCTTATAACGGCGCCGAATATGCCCTGCCGGACGGCTCGTATGCCTCGCTCTGCGTGACGGTTACCGACACTGACGGCAAGACCGTTCCACCGAAGCCGAATTGTGAAGTCTGCCATCTCGCGGCTTCCGTCATTCTGCCGGGGCCCGATTCCGGCTCGTGGCTGAATCTCGAATTTGCCTCGCTGCATAACCCGCCGGTTGAGGCGCATGTGACTATCGGCACGCGTGCCGTCGAACAGCCGAAATCCAGGGGGCCCCCGGTTCTGGTCTGATCTCCAGCCATGACCGAAATGACATTATAGTGCTGGTGCGCCAAGGTTTGTGGGCGATACCGGCGAGGAGATATCCAATGAAGACAATCAAAGCACTCGGCGGCGTCGCGCTGCTTTCCGCTACCACGTTCACCGCCGCGCAGGCACATGTGACTTTCCTCGATCCGCAGGCGCCGCAAGAGAAGACGATTCTTGCCACGCTGCAGGTCTCGCATGGATGCGACGGCAAGGCGACGAACGAGGTACGGGTCAAACTGCCCGAAGGGTTCGTGTTCGCAAAGCCGCAGCCAAAGGCGGGCTGGGAACTCGAGATCGTCAAGGGCGACTACAAGAAGAGTTACGACAATCACGGCACCGCAATGACATCCGGCGCTGTCGAGATCCGCTGGAAAGGCGGCAATCTCTCCGACGATTTCTACGACACCTTCGTCATTCAGGGTAAGATCTCTGGCGTCGAAGGCGGGACGTCGCTCGCTTTTCCGGTCACCCAGCTTTGTGGCGATGCCGTAGCAGCTTGGGATGAGGTCGCCAAGGAAGGCGGCGATCCGCACAAGCTCAAAAGCCCGGCGCCGGTGCTGACGGTCGTTGCAGGCGCAGAACATGATCACGGCCATGATGATATGGCTGGCATGGATATGAGCGGCATGGGAGGTGACACGGTAACGCTCGGCGATCTCCAGATTTCCGGCGCTTTTGCAAAGGCGATGCTCCCCGGTCAGCCGGTCGGCGGCGGCTTCTTCACCGTCAAGAACAACGGCAAGACCGACGACAGGCTCGTTTCGATCTCATCTCCCAATGCGGGCGAAGTTGAACTGCACGAGATGGCGATGCAGGACAATGTCATGAAGATGCGGGAGCTGAAGGACGGGATTCCCGTGCCGGCTGGCGGGACCGTGACGCTCGCGCCGGGAGGCCTGCACCTGATGTTCCAGAAGGTCAAGGCGCCGTTCAAGCAGGGCGACAGCGTGCCCGTGACGCTGACCTTCGAGAAAGCCGGCAAGGTCGATCTGACGTTGAAGGTGCTTTCGGCTCAGGGCAAGTAATCAGGCGGAAGCCCGCGGCATGGGTCGCGGGCTTTTTTCTTCCCCGGCGACGGAATTCAGGAATCTTCGTAGGATTTCAGAGCCTGCCGTAAACCGGCCTGCGGCTGCTTGTTGCCACTCGTCATGAGGTCGAGAGCGATCTCGGTCGATTGGATGATGTTCTGGGTTTCCTCGACTTCATCCGCCGCCGTGCCCTTGAGCTGGCGATCGGCGATACGGCGCGCATCCTTGGCCGCAACGCTCGCCGGCACGCGGGGAGCGATCCTCAGCGTCTCGAAAGCGGCAGCGGCGGTGCTCGCGGATATGGTAATGACCTGTGCCATACTGATATGGTACAGGCCTTTTGTTTGTGTCCGGCTAAAGAAATTAATAGCATTTTACAGAACTGCAGATCTTTTCTTGCCGATCGGAATCCATGGATTTGTGACGTAAGGCGAACGTATGATTCAGGCTTTTCTTGTGGGCGCCGGCGGCGCCATCGGTTCGCTTCTGAGATATTATGTCGGCCAGTGGTCCCTTCGGCTCATGGGACCGAACTTTCCATGGGGCACGCTGATCATCAACGTCGTGGGATGCTTTGCCATCGGCGTTCTTGCTGAAATGATCGCCCGCAGGTTCAACGCCTCTGTCGAACTGAGGCTTTTGCTCATCACCGGCTTTCTCGGCGGCTTCACGACCTTCTCGGCCTTTTCGCTCGACGCGATTTCGCTCTTCGAGCGCGGCGAGGCTGTCTCCGGCTGGCTCTACATCGCCGCAAGCGTCGGGTTTTCGATGGCCGCTGTCATGGCTGGACTCGCCGCGGCGCGCGCTTTGATCTGAAAGGCGGTTTCCGTGTGGACAAAAATGCTCTAAAGCCACGGGCAAAGGCCGCGTTCGGCGCAGGCATCCCATTTCCGGAAAGAAAAGAAAAATGGCCGGTATTGAACATATCACGGTGGAATCCGACGAGGCGGGCATGCGGCTCGATCGCTGGTTCAAGATTCATTATCCGGGTCTCGGCTTCGGCCCGCTGCAGAAACTCATGCGCTCGGGACAGGTCCGCGTGGATGGCGGCCGGGTGAAGACGGATGCCCGCGTGCAGCCGGGGCAGGTGGTGCGCGTGCCGCCGCTCGACGTCGATGCGAAGAAGAGCGGACCGATCGCCAATCACGATCTGAAGCATGGGGGCGACTACGAGCTTCTGCAGCGCATGGTGCTGCATGAGGACGACAAGGTGATCGTACTGAACAAGCCGGCCGGTCTTGCCGTGCAGGGCGGCTCCGGCGTGACGCGCAATATCGACAAGATGCTCGAAGCCTGGACGAGCCCCAAGGGCGAGAAGCCGCGGCTGGTGCATCGCCTCGACCGCGATACCTCCGGCGTACTCGTGATCGCCCGCACGCGCGGAGCGGCGCAGAAGCTCACTGCGGCCTTCCGTGAGCGGGATACCAAGAAGACCTACTGGTCGCTGGTGAAGGGTGTGCCGCGCAAGCACGAGGACAAGATCTCCACCTGGCTGGTGAAGGAAGCGACCGCCGACGGCGATCGCATGCGCGTTGCCAAACATGGTGAGGATGGCGCCGATCACGCCGTTTCCTATTATCGCGTCGTCGAGACTGCCGCTCAGAACCTCGCCTGGCTGGAAATGGAACCCTATACCGGGCGCACGCACCAGCTTCGTGTGCATGCGCTCCATATCGGCCACCCGATTATCGGCGACCCCAAATATTTCATCGAAGATCCGAACTGGGACTTCCCCGGTGGCATACAGAAGCGGCTGCACCTGCATGCGCGCAAGATCGACATTCCGCATCCCTCCGGCGGGCGCCTGCGCGTTACTGCGCCGCTGCCGCCACACATGGTCCAGACATGGAATCTGCTCGGCCTCGATCTTGCCGGTGCGGAGAGGGAAGACGAAGAATGAAACTTGCTCTTTTCGATTGCGACGGCACGCTGGTCGATAGTGCCGCTCTCATCCATGAGGTTATGGCGCGTACCTTCGTGCATTTCGGCCATCCCCGGCCCGAGGTCGCCAGCACCAAGTCGATCATCGGCCTGACGCTCGATATCGCCATTGCTCGCATGCAAGGCAAGCCGCATGTCGACGACGAGGCCGCTGCCATGACTGCGCACTATAAGTCGATCTATATGGATGTCCGTCAGCAGCCGGGCATGGACGTTCCGCTGTTCGCCGGCATAAGGCCGATGATCGAGGCGCTGACCCAGAGGGAAGACATCCTGATAGGCGCTGTCACGGGGAAATCCCGCCGTGGCCTCGTGAACATTCTCGAAACCCACGGCTTCGCGCCACATTTCATCGTCTCGCGCACAGCCGACGATTGTCCGTCCAAACCGCATCCGGCGATGGTGACCGAATGCTGCGACGAGGCCGGCATGAGCCCGGCCGACGCCATTGTCGTCGGCGACGCTATTTACGACATGCAGATGGCAAAGGCTGCAGGTGCGAAGGCAATCGGTGTATCCTGGGGATATGCGAGTGTTGTCGATCTGATCGCCAGTGGCGCTGATGCCATCGCCTACCATCCGAATGACGTGCTTTCCAATTTTTGAGGTGACGCTATGCGCGACCTGCTGGACGACCTATCCGAGGGCCTGAGCCATCCTGATCCGATCCGCCGTGCGCAGATCCAGATGAAGAAGCCGCTTCCGGCTCGCTTCTACGAAAGCGCGGCGGTTGCCGAGCGGGGTGATGAGGGTTTCGCAATCGAGCTCGACGGCAAGGTCGTGCGCACCCCGGCCAGGCAGGTACTGGCAGTGCCGGTTCGGGCGTTGGCGGATCTCATCGCCGCCGAATGGGATGCGCAGGCGGAGGTCATCGATCCGGTGACCATGCCGGTGACTCGTCTCGTCAACACCGCGCTGGACGGCGTTGCCAACGACCCACAGGCTGTCTTTGAAGATATCTTGCGTTTCTCCACGAGCGATCTTCTCTGCTATCGCGCCGAGAGTCCCGAAGCTCTGGTACAGCGCCAGACCGAGCGTTGGGATCCTGTTCTCGATTGGGCGGGGAACGATCTCGGCGCGCGTTTCATCCTGATCGAAGGCGTCATGCACCACGAACAGCCCCGCGAGGCCATCGCCGCGCTTGGGGTCACCCTGCGGAGGCATGACAGTCCGCTCGTGCTTGCCGCGCTCCACACCATGACGACGCTCACAGGGTCAGCAATACTTGCACTCGCCTTCGCTGAACGCCACCTGACGACTGAGGAAGTCTGGTCGCTTGCGCATCTCGACGAGGACTGGACGATCGAGCATTGGGGCAGCGACGAGGAGGCCGAGTTACGCCGCGCCAAGCGCTTTGATGAGTTCAAGGCTGCGGCGGATGTTTTTTTGGCGCTAAGGGCCTGAAAGACATTGCTTTGCGGACCGTTATGACGAAATCTGCGACTCCAATTGGGGAGCGCGGAATTTCGGGATGAGACGGTTGAGGTCGTGTTTTTGTCAGCTGATGCTGATTTGCGCCACGCTGACGGCCTGTGCGAGCTGGTTCTCCAGCGAACCGCCCGGTCCCATCTACGATGTTCGCAGCGCCGTCGTTCTAGGCGGCCCCGAGGTATCGCGAGAATTGCTCTCGGGTATCGGCGATCGCATAAATTCCGCCATCAATGCGACGGTTCGCACCGAGGTCTATCCGCGCGTCGTGCTGACAATTCGCGTCGCTTCCGTCCAAAAGGCGGTCGGTTTCGATCGGAACCGAAACGTTGCCAAGATGAGGATCGACGCTGCTTCCGTGGACGATGGTTCGGTCATCGCCGTCAGCGCTTTCGAGGTTACGAGCACCGCAAACGATGAGAGGATGGTTGATCAGATCCTCGCGGAAGATGTCGCCGCGCGCATCCGTTCGGCCTTCCAGCTCACGGCCGGCGGCGCTTGAAATCATGCCGCAATTTCTGCGGCGAGGGGAGATTCATGAAGGAAGTTCTCGAAGAGCTCGAGCGGCGCCGTGAGATTGCCCGGCAAGGCGGCGGCCACGCGCGCATCGAAGCGCAGCACAAGCGTGGCAAGCTGACGGCGCGTGAGCGCATCGACCTCTTTCTCGATGAGGGCTCGTTTGAGGAGTTCGACATGTTCGTCGAGCACCGGTCGACGGCTTTCGGCATGGACAAGAGCCGTATCGCCGGCGATGGCGTCGTCACCGGCTGGGGAACGGTCAACGGGCGGACCGTCTTCGTCTTCGCCAAGGATTTCACCGTCTTCGGCGGCTCGCTTTCCGAGGCGCATGCCGAGAAGATCATGAAGGTGCAGGACATGGCGCTCAAGAACCGGGCGCCGATCGTCGGGATCTATGACGCGGGCGGTGCGCGCATTCAGGAAGGCGTTGCGGCGCTCGGCGGCTATGCCGAGGTCTTCCAGCGCAATGTGCTCGCCTCCGGCGTCATTCCGCAGATTTCGGTGATCATGGGGCCGTGCGCGGGCGGTGACGTCTATTCGCCTGCCATGACCGATTTCATCTTCATGGTGCGCGACACCTCCTACATGTTCGTCACCGGCCCTGACGTCGTGAAGACCGTCACCAACGAAACCGTGACGTCCGAGGAACTTGGCGGCGCGACCGTCCATACAACGCGCTCATCGATCGCCGACGGCGCCTATGACAACGATGTCGATACGCTGCTGCAGGTTCGTCGCCTTGTGGATTTCCTGCCTCTGTCGAATACCTCGCCGGTGCCGGAGATCGAATGTTACCAGTCGGTGACCGATGCGGACATGTCGCTGGACACGCTCGTCCCGGCCAATGCCAACAAGCCGTATGACATCAAGGAACTGATCAACAAGGTTGCCGACGAAGGCGATTTCTTCGAGATTCAAGCCAGCTTTGCCAAGAATATCGTCTGCGGTTTCGGACGCATCGAAGGTTCGACTGTCGGCTTTGTGGCCAACCAGCCGATGGTGCTCGCCGGCGTGCTCGACAGCGATGCGTCGCGCAAGGCGGCACGTTTCGTTCGCTTCTGCGACTGCTTCAATATTCCGATCGTCACCTTTGTCGATGTCCCGGGCTTCCTGCCTGGTACGGCGCAGGAATATGGCGGGCTGATCAAGCATGGCGCAAAGCTGCTTTTTGCCTATGCGGAGGCCACGGTGCCGAAACTGACGGTCATTACCCGCAAGGCCTTCGGCGGGGCCTACGACGTCATGGCCTCCAAGCATCTGCGGGGTGACCTCAACTACGCCTGGCCGACCGCACAGATCGCCGTGATGGGGGCGAAGGGCGCTGTGGAAATCATCTTCCGCAAGGACATAGCCGATCCAGAAAAGATCGCCGCACATACCAAGATGTACGAAGACCGCTTCCTGTCGCCCTTCGTGGCTGCGGAGCGGGGCTATATCGATGAGGTGATCATGCCGCATTCGACAAGGCGGCGTTTGGCGCGGGGTCTGAAGATGCTTCGCAACAAGGATCTCTCGAATCCCTGGAAGAAACACGACAATATTCCACTCTGACGAATAAAATCGGCTCTGAGGTGTTTTAGGCGCAAAAGCGTCCGGGGGGCGCGGCTTAGACTTGATCGGAGAATTTGATGTTGGAATTCGAGCGCCTCGGGCAGTACCGGCCATATGCCCTTGCAGTTCTCAGGATTGTCACCGCGCTTCTGTTCATGGAACACGCAACGCAAAAGCTCTTCAATTTTCCGCCATGGCAATATGGTGAGATGACAACGCTGTTCACCGTTGCGGGCGTCATTGAGCTCATAGGCAGCATCTTCATCATTCTTGGGCTTTTCACCCGACCGGTTGCCTTCCTTCTGAGCGGCGAGATGGCCATCGCCTATTTCATGGAGCATCTGCCGATCAGCGTCTTTCCGGTCATCAACGAGGGCGACGGCGCCGTGCTTTTCTGCTTTATTTTCCTGTATCTGGTTTTTGCGGGGGGCGGCGCCTGGTCGCTGGACAGCCGCCGCGCCTGATATCGTCTGCTTGGGACTTGCGGCTTCAGGATACGAATTTCAGCCCTGCAATCCCCATCACGATCAGACCGATGCAAGCGAGCCGCGTGGGCGTTGCGGGATCACCGAGCAGCCAGATGCCCAGCAGCACCGTTCCGACGGTGCCGATGCCGGTCCAGACTGCATAGGCCGTCCCGACTGGCAAAGTTTTGACCGCAAGTCCAAGAAGGACCACGCTGATAATCATCGACACCGCCGTGAAAATTGTCGGCACGGGGCGTGTGAAGCCATCGGTATATTTCAAGCCGATTGCCCAACCACATTCAAAAAGACCTGCAAGAAACAACAGGAACCAAGCCATTTTGCTCTCCTTTAGCAAGAGCGAGGCCGTCCCCGCGACGTTTGCGCCAGGAAATCAGGCGCCGCAGTCGTCTGCGTCGATGCCTATATGCACAGTTTGACGGCTGGTTTCAAGTTGGGGATTGGCATAGCTGCCATGCCACCCGTTTCTTGCGTTCCTCAGGAAACAGGCAGGGCTCGATGACCCAGTTAGCCTGTACTCGTCTGTGATATGCTCTTTGCGCGGCGGCAGAGCCGGTCGAAGGTTTCGAGAAAACGCGACCGGTCTTTGGGACCGAAGGAGGCATTGTAACCTTTGCTCTCGCCAGTCTCGCGGAGATGCGCACCGAGATCGCGCATGGCGCTCGCCATGCCGATATTCGTTTCGTCGAAGACACGGCCGGACGGGCCGCAGACAAGCGAACCGGATGCGACACACCTGACCGCCAGCGGTACGTCTGCCGTCACCACGACGTCGCCCTTCGTTGCATGTTCCGCAATCCAGTTGTCGGCGGCATCGAAGGCATTGGAGACGATGACGTTATGAACCATCGGATCCCGCGACGGACGGAGCCCGGAATTGGCGACAAACGTCACTTCGATCCCGTGGCGTTCCGCGACTTTGAGAATTTCCGATTTCACGGGGCAAGCGTCTGCATCGACGTAGATCATGAATTTCAATCTGCTCTGGCTGGAAACGCTACGCGGCCTTGGCGGGCGCGTAGCGGCGGTTCGATCGGATCTAATAGTCCGACGGTTGCCCCTCGTTCAAGACGTCAGGCTTCCTTCAGCGTGCCTGCCTTTTTCGCCACCCAGGTTGCTATGACATCCATCAGCGTCGGGTTCAGGCAATCGTAGGGCGTGACGCCGAGTTCGTTCAAGCGGCTGCGCACGCCTGCCATCGCCGAAGGCGGCGTGCCCGATTCGATGATCGAGGAAACGAAGGCCGCAAATGTCGGCTCGGGCCAACCGCTTTCCTGAAAGCGTTCCGGGTGAATGAAGTCGAGACCTTTGAATGCGTGGTCCCGCTCCACCGGTCCGTACATGTGCACGCCGCATTCCTTGCAGGCATGGCGGCGGATCAGTGCGTCGGGATCGATGATCTTTAGCTTGTCGCCGTTTTCGAGAACGGTGACGTTCTCATGCGGCGTGACGGCGACGACGGAGAAGGCGGCGCCCTTGGGCTTCCAACATTTTGTGCAGCCGCAGGCGTGGTTATGGGCGATATTTCCCTTGATGGCGACTTTGACGGGACGGTCGGAGCAGGCACAGACGAGTGTCCCGCCGCTGAAATTCGCCTGTCCCGCCTTCACGCCGCCGTCGAGGGCGGGGTGTATCGA
>NZ_JBNDHS010000069.1:0-32647 GCF_056755095.1 Rhizobium sp. SVR5-9E
TATGGTGATCCGCAGGAATATGCCGACGTGGTCGCCTTCATGGCGAGCAGCCGCGCTTCCTATCTGACGGGCTCCGTTATCCGTGTCGACGGCGGCCTGATCGCGAGCGTCTGAGGAAACGGTCATGCTGGTCGACCGGGAAAACTTGCCCGCCGTCCCCAGCATGCGCCCCGGCGCGTCACGCTACGGTCGACGAGCTGCGCTTTTGAGCTCGTCGATAAGACCGGTGCCTCGCTCGACCGTATTGCCGCCGAGGTCGAGGAAATCAGTCGGCATGTGGCAGCGATCGTCGAGGCGGCGCGAGAGCAGTCGGTTGGCTTGAGCGAAATCAACAATGCCGTTAATTCCATCGATCAGGGAGCGCAACAGAATGCGGCCATGGTGGAGCATCGACGGCCGCAAGCCACGCGCTCGGCCGGGAAGTCGCCGGCCTCAACGCGCTTCTCGCTCGCTTATCCATCGCCCTCTCTGAGCCGCCAACCGAGGCGGCGCGCAGTGAACGCCGCCAGACAGTAGGATCCGACGTTCGTGAAATGCGCGGGAAGATCGTCTATGCCTTCGGTGGCGCCGCCGCTCCTGCCGCTACCTCGTGGTAAGAGTTTGAAACGGTCGGAAGTCTCCAAGCGCAGCACCCTCTCGGTAGGCAGGCAGCTTAACTAGAGAGGATGCTCGCGCAGGATTTCCTGCAGCGCCAGAGCAATATCGTCTGCGCCGGATTCCGCAATCAGTGCCAACTCTGCGATGCCGCTCTCCTTTCCAAGCGGCGCGCAACCGAACCAAGGTTGATCATGCGATTGGTTCGACGAAACGAATGCCGCCAACGTCATCCCATCACAGGTCCGCATGCTGATCGACGCACGCGCCTAAGATCCCCGGTCGGCCGGCAGACCGGCGTCCATATTGATGGACCGGGGACTACATCGAACGATTCTGCACTTGTGGGCGCCGCGGTCACACTACAATAAATTGTTGACAATTGACATTCAGCATACTACACGGCTGTAAAGAGGTGGCCAAAATGACACTGAATGCAATCGACATTCTTCGATCTAACTCTCTGCCTATGTTGCTTGAGCAGGAAATCGAGCGTGTCATTCTCGGTGGCGAATTTGCGCCTGGAGATCACGTCAACGAGAAGGAGCTGGCGCTGCGCTTCGGCATCAGCCGCGGCCCGGTGCGAGAAGCGTTGCGCTCCCTGGATTCGTCCGGACTTGTTGAGCAGGTACCAAATCGCGGTTTCTTCGTTCGGCGCCTGACTGCGGCTCAGGCCCGCGATATCTATGATGTCCGTGCCGTGCTTTTCGGCCTTGCCGGAAAACTTTTGGCCGAGCGTATCACCGATGAGGGAGTGAATCAGCTCAGGGCCTTCATCGCCGAGATGGATACGGCCGTCGCCGCAAACGATTTCGAAGCATACGTCAAAATCAACTTTGTCTTTCACGAGTTCATCGTCGTCAGCGCCGGCAATCCGACGCTGGCCCAGCAATATATGACGTTGGTCAAGCAACTCCGGCTCTACCGCGCCCGCAACCTGATGCTCGGCGATTCGATGCATGCGTCCCATCAGGAGCATCACGCCATGGTCGACGCCGTCGCGGCGCGCGATCCAGCGAGGGCGTCTCTCGCCCATGCGCGGCATGTCGAAGCGGCTAAAGAGCGGCTGATGTCAACGGCCCCGAACCTAAAATAGAGAACCAGGAGATCTGAACGCGTGAATACCATATCCGACATTACGGCCCAGGCCATACGTTTGATCGAGCGCACGACCTATGCTGATTTGCCGGGTGAAGCCCTTGTCATCGGCCGCCGTTGCATGGTCGATACCTTCGGGCTCTATCTCGCAGGCAGCCGCGAGCCGTCGGTGCGGATCCTTGTCGAAGATGCACTTTCCCAAGGCGGGCGCGGCGACGCGCCACTGCCGGGCGCAGGTGCGACGAGGGTGCCGGCGGCGCTTGCCGGCCGCGTCTGGGGCACCGCCGGACACGCGCATGACTGGGACGACACACAAGTTTCCCACGATCCGAACCATGTCTACGGCTTGCTGACGCACCCCTCCGTTCCACCGCTCACGGCCGCGTTGATGGTCGGCAACACGCTTGGCAATGTCGACGGCCGCGACCTCATGCTCGCCTTCCAGGTGGGCTTCGAGGTCGAGTGCAAGATTTCCGAATGGATGACGCCGCGCCACTACCGCCGCGGCCACCATACAAGCGGTACAGTCGGCACGTTCGGCGCGGCCGCTGCGGCGGCCAAACTCCTAGGCCTGAAAGGGGACAAGCTCGCTCACGCGCTCGGATTGGCAGCGAGCTTTGCTGCAGGTATCCGCGTCAATTTCGGCACGATGACGAAGCCGCTGCATGTCGGCCGCGCCTGCGAAAACGGCATCACCGCCGCCTTGCTGGCCTCGCGTGGTTTCGAGGCCGATCCGGCAGCGCTCGACGGAACCTGGGGCTTCTTTTCCGTAATGGGCGAGGGTTTCGATGCCGAAAAGGCAAAGGCCGGATTCGGTGCGCCGCTGACAATCGTCACTCCGGGTGTCAGCGTCAAGCCTTATCCCTCCGGCATTCTTACGCATCAATCGATGGATGCCATGCTGAAGCTGGTTCTCGATCACGATCTGAAGGCCGAAGAGGTCGATCGTATCCGTTTCTTTGCCGGCAAGAATATCATCGAGCCGATCCGCTATCCGATTGCTCGCAACCATCTGCAGGCGAAATTCTCGATGCCGGCCTTGCTCGCCATGATCGTGCTGTGCCGCCGCGCCAGCCATCACGAATTCGAGGACGCATTTGTTTCCGGAGAGGCGATGCAGGATCTGCAGGCGCGCACCGACGTCATCAATGATCTCGAGATCGATGCTCTCGGCTACGACAAGATCCGCTCGCGCATCGAGGTGCTCACCAAGGATGGGCGCACGCTTGTGCAATGGGCGGACGAGCGTTATCGCGGCGGACCTTCCAATCCGGTCAGCGATGACGAACTCGATGGCAAGTTCCGCATGTGCGCCGAAGGCGTCATCGATACCGGCGCCCAGGACGAGTTGCTGGCGCTAGTGCGCGGCATCGATACCGGTGCCGATATCGGTCGTCTCATATCACTGATCAGCGGTGACGATGCGAAAAGCCATGTCGTGAGGAGCTCACCGCGGAATAACTAAGACTAGAGGGAGCGCCGTTACGGGAGAAACGGCATTTAAAAAGGGGAGAGAGAACATGAAATTTATGAAATTGCTTGGAAAAGCGGCATTTGGAATGGCCGCGATGGGCCTTCTGTGCGGTACCTCCGCTCAGGCGGACCCGCTGCCTTATCCGGCCAAGGTTGTGACCTTGGTCACGCATTCGAGCCCGGGCGGCGGCAGCGACGTTTTCCTACGCGAGATGACGAAATACCTCGGCAAATACATCGACGCCACGTTCGTCGTCGAAAATATCCAGGGCGGCAGCGGCGCCAAGGCGATGGCCCGTGTGGCCTCGGCCGACGCCGACGGCAGCGTCTTCTACGCGACAACGCCGACCTACATCTACACGTCGCTGATGAGCAAGCCGCAGAGCACCTACAAGGACATGCAGCCGCTGGTCAACATCTTCCTCGACAGCGAGGTGATCTATACGCGGACAGACGGTCCCTACAAGACGCTGCAGGATGTCATTGATCATGCCAAGAAGGAACGTGGCCGCTGGGGCGCCGCCAATCCTGCTTCGCTGGAACGTCAGGCCGCAGAGCAGCTGAAGCGCGCGGCTGGCGTGACGCCGGCCATCGTCACCCATGAGGGCGGCGGCGACATGATGTTGAATGTGCTCAACGGCACGCTTGATATCGGCATCGGCGAAATTCAGGAGGTCCGCTCGCAGCTCGATGCCGGTAAGATCACCCTGCTTGCCACGTTCAATCCGGAGCGTATTGCGGCAAAGCCGGATGTCCCCACGGTCAAGGAACTGGGCTTCGACGTCACGCTCGTGAAGTTCCGCGGCCTTGCCGGCCCGAAAGGCATTCCTGACGCAACGGCAGCGATCTGGGACGAGGCTGTGAAAAATGTCCTCGCCGATCCCGACTATCAGAAGGCTTATGCAGCCGAAGTGCTGGTGCCGCAGCTGATCGGGCACAAGGAATATCCCGGTTTCGTCGACAATTTTGCCACCACGACAGAAGAGTTCCTGAAGTCGACGGGCGCCATCAAGTAATAGGCATGGGCCGGTTCGCCGGCCCAATTTTTTACCTGAGGGCTATCTCATGAACAAAGATCTTATCAGCGGCGTAGTGTTGCTTGCGATCGCCGGCACTTACTACACATGGTCCACACAGATCGCCGACAGCACTTTGTCAGATGAGGTGGGTGCCGGCGGTCTGCCGCAGGTCCTATCCGTCATCCTCGCGATTCTGGCCGTCATCCTGATCGCCCGGGCGTTGCTGGTTGCCCGGTTGCGGACAGCGGCGGCAGCGGGCTCCGACGACGAGGACGACAACGCCCGTCTGCCGCGCGCCATCGGCTTCCTGCTGTTCGGGGCGGCCTATATCTTCCTGCTGCCCTTCGTTGGTTACATCATCGCCACCGCGCTGATGATCGGGGCCGTTGCTCTCTACGAAGGTGCGCCTCGAACCTGGGTGGTCGTCGCGGCGGCGATCGGCGGCGGCGTCTTCTATTGGGCGGTATTCGTCAAATTGCTCGGGGTCCACCAGCCGATGGGCTTGATTTTTCAAGGATTGTTCTGATGACCACGCTCTGGGACATCATCCACCTTTTGACGGAAACGCCGCTCGTTTTTGTCGCCATCGCCGGCCTCACCTGGGGCATTCTTGGCGGCGCACTGCCGGGTATCTCGGCCTCCATCACCATGGCGCTCGTACTGCCGTTCACCTATACGATGGACCCGGCCCAGGCGATTGCGCTGTTGGCCTGCGTCTACATCGGCGCCGAATATGGCGGCTCGATCCCGGCGATCCTGATCAGGACGCCCGGCACCAATTCTTCCGCCGCAACCGTCATCGACGGCTACGAGATGAACCGCCAAGGCCGCGCAGGCGAGGCCCTTGGCATCTCCCTGATGTCCGGCGTCGTCGGCAGCCTGTTTGGGCTCGCCATGCTCATCTTGCTGACCGAGCCGCTATCCTGGCTGGCGCTCGCCTTCACGCCGGCGTCCTACTTCGGTCTCGGCATCCTTGGCCTCAGCGTCATCGCCTCCATGAGCGGCGGATCGCTCATCAAGGGACTTTCGGCCGCCACCGTCGGTCTGATGATTTCGACCGTCGGAACGGACCCCATCTCCGGCGTCACGCGCTTTACCTTCGATATTCCTGACTTGCTCGGCGGTATCGAACCGGTCCTCGTCATGGTTGGCCTCTTTGCGCTCACCGAACTGATGAGCCAATCGGGCTCGATTGCCGGGACGAAGCTGAATGCCAGCATCAAGATCAAGCTGCCGAGCCTTTCGGTGATGAACCAGCTCAAGCGTTCGCAATTCATCGGCTGCGTGCTCGGACTGTTCGAAGGTCTGACGCCGGGCGGCGGGGGCTCCATCGCCGCCTTCATGTCGTATAACGAGGCGAGGCGCTGGTCGAAGACGCCGCAGTTGTTCGGCAAGGGATCGGAAGAGGGCGTTGCGGCCCCGGAAGCGGCCAACAATACCGTCGCAAGCACCGCGCTCATTCCACTCTTGAGCTTCGGCATTCCGAGCTCCAATTCCACTGCCGTTCTGCTGGGCGGGTTGCTGATGCACGGCCTCATTCCCGGCCCGCGCCTTTTCGAACAGAGCGCCCAGGTGATCGACAGCATCTATGTCGGCTCGTTCATCGCCATCATCGCCCAGATCGGCATCGGTATCCTCATCCTGCCGGCCTGCATCTGGCTGGTGAACCGACCCAGGCACTATCGTTCGGGCTTCATCTTCGCGCTGATCCTGTCGGGCATTTTCACGCTCAACAACAGCCTGTTCGACCTCGGGATTGCGCTGGTACTCGGCCTGGTTGGCTATCTGATGCGGCTGACACGCTTCCCGGTCCTGCCGATGATCCTCGGTGTTGTCCTTGGCCACATGGTGGAGTCGAGCTACCGGCGTTCGCTGGTGCTTTCTGGCGGCGACCTGATGATCTTCCTGCAGGACCCGATCTCCGTCTGCCTGTTGTCCCTCGCCCTTATTTTCGTCATCTTCTCAATCGGCCGCGAACTTCGTGATGTCCGCAAGAGTAAACTAGAGGAAGCCCATTCATGAATGTAGCCGCTCCGACATCGACGCCTGTGGCAAGCAGGCTCGCGGCCTTTGCGGCCACGTCATCCCCTTCGGCTGCGGCAGCTGCCGTCTGCCGTCGCCTCGTTTTCGATGTCATCGCACTTGCGATCGCTGCGCGCGACACGGACTATGTCCGGGCGGCTCTTTGCAGTGCCGTCGACGAAGGCTCCTGCACGGCCTTCGGTCATAGCAAGGGACTTGGTTTATATGACGCTGCCCTCGTCAACGGAACCGCCGCGCACGGCGAGGACTACGACGACACGTTCGAAGGCGGGCCGATTCATGCCGGCGCAGTCATCGTCTCGGCGGTCCTGGCGATCGCCGAAAAACGCGGCCTCGATGGCCGCGCCGTCATGCGCGGCATTGCTGTCGGCACCGAGCTCATGTGCCGCATGAGCCTGGTCGCGCCGCAGGCGACACACAAGGCAAGCTTTCACCCGACCGCCATCTTCGGTGCGCCGGCTGCTGCCGCCGCCGCCGGCGCGGCACTCGGCCTCGACGCCGCAACGATCGCGCGGGCGCTCGGCATTTCCGGAAGCCTTGCCTCTGGCATCATCGAATACCTGGCTGACGGCAGTTCGACAAAGCGTCTGCACGCCGGCGCCGCGGCACAAGCAGGCCTCCGGGCCGCGTTGATGGCCGAAGGCGGCTTCATTGGTCCGCTGACGGTATTTGAAGGCGTCAACGGCATGTATAAAGCCTTCGCGCCCTCGAAGGTCCCGGATTTCAGCCGGTTGGTGGACGGTCTTGGCAAGGACTGGATTCTCGAGACCCTCGCCTTCAAACCCTATGCCTGCGGGACGATGACGCAGCCGTTCATCGATTGCGCCAAGAAGCTGGCGGCGTCAGGTGTAAGGGCCGAGGACATCGTGTCCATTAGCTGCAATGTGGGAGAGGGCACCGTTCACCGGCTATGGGAGCCGCTTGCTGAAAAACATCGGCCGCCGAACGGTTACGCCGGCAAATTCTCGACGCCTTTCTGCATAGCGGTCGGCTTCATCGACGGAGAGGCGGGCCTCGGCCAATTCACCGGCGAGCGGGTGATGGACCCGGAAGTCAGGGCGCTAGCGGCAAAGGTCTCCTATGAGATCGATCCGAACGATCCTTATCCGCGCAATTTTACCGGACATCTCAAGGCAGTTTTGAAAGACGGGACCGTGCGCGAATTCCGCCAGCCTCATATGCGTGGCGGCGCCCAAGAGCCACTGCCCGACAGCGAACTGCTGTCGAAGTTCGAGGCCAATCTCCGCTTCGGTGGCTTTTCAGGCGGTGCGATCGAGGCTCTGCGCAACGGGCTCGACCGGGTCGCGGACGGCGGTCGTGTCGATCTCTCGGCGGCAAGAGCATGAGCGGCGCGATGCGGGAAAATCATGAACTGAAAGGCCGCGTGGCTCTCGTCACCGGCGCCTCGCGCAATATAGGCAGGGCGATTGCCCTGTCGCTCGCGGAAGCAGGATCCGCAATCGCGATTGTTGCCCGGTCGGATCGGGCGGCGGCGGAAGCGGTGGCGCGCGAAGTAGAGGCGGCGGGCAGCCCGGCGACGGTATTGCTGGGCGACGTATCGCAGGAGGAGGATGCCGCGCGGCTGGTCAGCCAGACGGTCGAGACTTTCGGTGGCCTCGATATTCTGGTCAACAATGCTGCCATCCGCCGCGAGGCACCGGTCGAGGCGCTTTCCTTTGCCGACTGGCGCGAAGTGATGGGCGTCACCCTTGACGGCGCCTTCCTCATGAGCCGTGCGGCTATCCCGCATCTGCTGACTAGCAAGCAGGGCACGATCATCAATATCGGCGGCCTCACTGCATACACGGGCGCACTGCATCGTGCCCATGTCATTTCGGCAAAAGCGGGGCTCGACGGACTGACGAAGGCGCTCGCCCATGAGCTCGGTCCGCGTGGCGTGACCGTCAACCTCGTCTCCCCGGGGATGATCGACACCAACCGCCAGCATACGTCGACGGGCCCCGAACCAACGCACCACCAGACCACGCGCACGCTGGTTGGGCGTCGCGGCACGCCGGAGGAGGTGGCCGCGGCTGTCCGCTATCTCGCCAGTGCCAATGCTCGCTTCACAACCGGACAAACCCTGCATGTGAACGGGGGGGCGTTCCTGCCTTAACGACCGAAGCGAGACTCGGTCGGAAGACGGACCACGGCCGCCAGCCGCTCTCCGAACGATGACCGCGTCCTGCGTCCCAACCCATTAGTGACGGACATTGCCCGATGTCTCTATCCGAGCCAACCTTCTCCTCTCCGCGGCCGAGCCTTCCCGCTCTGTTTTTTCTGTGCTTCAGGATTGGCGTTTTGAGTTTCGGCGGCGGCCTTTCGGGATGGATCTATCAGGCATTCGTGCTGCGCAAACAATGGATTGACGAGGAGGATTTTTCAAGCAGCCTGGCGATTTCGCAGATGCTGCCCGGAGCCAATGTCGTCAACCTAGTGATTTGCATCGGCGAGCAATTGCGCGGACCGTTGGGCGCGGTCGCCTGTGTCGTTGGTTTCCTCGTCGGTCCGTTTTTTGCGGTCATCGCGCTTTATAAACTGTTCGATCTGTTTGCCGGCTATGCACTGCTGCCGGTCATTTCCAATGGTGTCGCCTTTGCGGCAATCGGCCTGCTGCTGATGATGTGCGTTCACGGCGTTCGCCGCGCCATGCGATTTCCGCCGTCGGTGGTCATCATTGGTGTGACCGCACTTTTGGTCGGCGTGCTGCAGTGGCCGCTGCTACCGGTGGCGCTTGCCATTGCCCCGATCAGCGTCGCCATGGCCTGGCGGAGGAGCTGACATGCGTGACGGTCTGCTCATCGGCCTAGCTCTGGTTTTCATTCCGTTTTCATTGACCTCGATCGGCGGCGGCGGCGCCATCATCGCCGGCGTCCAGAACGAGACGGTCAATGTGCACGCCTGGATTAGCGCATCGGATTTCATTCATCTCTTCGCGGTCTCAAGAGCGGCCCCCGGGCCGGGGATGATGTTGGCAACAGTCATCGGATGGAAGGTTGCGGGCTGGCTCGGAGCGCTGGTGGCATCGTTGGCGCTTTTCGTGCCGTCGTCGCTGCTTTGCTACACCGTGTTTCGTTTGACGAATACACATCGTCAGAAAAAATGGCATCGCGCCATGCGCGAGGGTTTGGCGCCTGTCGGCGTCGGCCTGATCATCGCCGGCGTGATCTCGCTGTTCCGCGTGGCCGATGGCGGCATGCCCGCGGTGGTGATCGCCAGCCTCGCCGGCGCGATCCTCTATTGGATCCCGAAATTCCCGGTCTTGATCTTGCTGATCCTCGGCGGCTTGGGTGCAGCCGCAGCATCGGCCGCGCCCAATCTCCTGGGCTTCTAGGCGGCGAGCCGCTTGAATTGGACGAGCCTGCTTGCCAGCCTGATGGCGTTCTCGAATGCACCCGTATCGGCAATGCCCTTGCCGACGATGTCGAAGGCGGTGCCGTGCGCCGGCGTGGTGAAGATGGTGTCGAGCCCGGCGGTCACCGTGACGCCGCGGTTGAAGCCACGCATCTTCGTGGCGATCTGGCCCTGGTCGTGGTACATGGCAAGCACGCCATCATAATCGCCGGCGAATGCTTTCAGGTAGACGGTATCCGACGGGAACGGCCCCTCGCAATTGAACCCCCTGGCAGCCATGGCTTTGACCGCCGGGCGGATGATCTCGATCTCCTCCATTCCGAACAGGCCGTTTTCTCCGGCATGCGGGTTGAGGGCAGCAACGGCGAGCCGAGGCGAAACGATGCCGGCCTTGCGCATCATCGTCACCGACAATTCGATGGCATTCTCGATCGCCGCACGGTCGATCTGATCCACAGCCTGACGTAGCGGCACATGCGACGTGACGCGCGACATCCATTGATTGTCGAGCACGTTCATCTCGCTGAAATAGCCGCGATGGCCAAGCAGGTGGGCAAACATCTTGTGTTCGTCCGGAAAACGCCATCCGCCGTCATACATCGCACGCTTGTTCAGCGGCGCGAAGGAAATTGCGTCGACCTCGCCGGCTTTTGCAAAATCAATCGCCCGCGCCAGGGTTTCGCCGGTGATGCGGCCCGACTCGGCGCTGCCGATGCCCAGCGCATAGAGAGAGGGATCGGCATTACTCAGGTCGATGATCGGTATGGTCTTGTCCGACCAGTCGATGACCGCAGGGCTGTCATAGCGCCGGTATTCAAGGCGAACATCGGCCTGGCGCATGCCGAGGTCGAGCACCCTGATATCGCCGACCACGACGATACGGGCAGTCTCCAGCATCCGGCCGTCGTGAAGAATGCGGGCTGTCTGCTCCGGCCCGATGCCGGTGCAATCGCCTGGGGTGAGGGCGATGACGGGAAGCTCTCGGCTCATGATTGCCTCGATGTTTGAAGGGTGGGGAGGGATCTTGCCAAAAGCGCTTCGGCAATGGCCTTGCCGCAGGTCACCGTGTCGGCGCTGCCGCCAAGATCTCCGGTCCTCGAAGCGGGATTGGTGAGCACGTTCTCGATCGAAGAGACGATGGCTGCCGCTGCCTCGGGATGGCCGAGGTGGTCGAGCATCATGGCTCCGGCCCAGATCTGGCCGATCGGATTTGCAATTCCTTTACCGGCAATGTCGGGCGCGGAACCGTGGACCGGCTCGAACAGCGACGGGAAATTGCGCTCCGGATTGATGTTGCCCGAAGGGGCGATGCCGATCGTGCCGGTGCAGGCGGGACCGAGATCGGAGAGGATATCGCCGAAAAGATTGGAGGCGACGACGACGTCGAAACGATCCGGATTGAGCACGAAATGCGCGCACAGAATGTCGATATGATATTTGTCTGAGCGAACATCCGGATAGCTCTTCGCCATCTCCTCGACGCGCTCGTCCCAATAAGGCATGGTGATCGAAATGCCATTCGACTTCGTGGCAGAGGTGAGATGTTTCTTGCGCCGGCTCCGGGCAAGGTCGAAGGCGTAACGCAGGATCCGGTCGATGCCGACGCGGCTCATCACGGTTTCCTGCACGACGATCTCGCGCTCGGTGCCGGGATACATCCTGCCGCCGATCGAGGAATATTCGCCTTCGGTGTTTTCGCGCACGACGAAGAAGTCGATATCGCCCGGTTTGCGGCCGGCGAGCGGCGATGGAACCCCGGGCATCAGGCGCACCGGGCGCAGGTTCACATACTGGTCGAACTCGCGGCGGAACTGCAGAAGCGAGCCCCAAAGCGAGATATGGTCCGGCACGGCTTCCGGCCATCCGACGGCGCCGAAGAAGATCGCGTCGTGCCCGCCGATCTGTGCCTTCCAATCCCCCGGCATCATCCGCCCATGCGCGGCGTAATAATCACAGGAGGCAAAGTCGAAATGGTCGAAGGCGAGATCGATCCCAAATTTATCAGCGGCCGCTTCGAGGACGCGCAGACCCTCGGGCATCACTTCCTTGCCGATGCCGTCGCCGGCAATAGCGGCAATCTTCAGACGTTTGGACGGCACGTCGATCTCCCTTATTCATTGTCACCGAGGATGGTGGCGCACACGGCGTCCGCTACCATCTCGGTCGTGGCGGTGCCCTTGAGGTCCGGCGTGTGCAGCGACGGATCGGCGGTAACGCGTTCGATGGCACGCATCAGCCGCGCGGCCGCCGTGGATTCGCCCAGATGCTCCAGCATCATCACCGCCGACCAGAAGGTGCCGACGGGATTGGCGATTCCCTTGCCGGTGATGTCGAAGGCGGAACCGTGAATGGGTTCGAACATCGAAGGAAATTTTCGTTCCGGATTAAGGTTCGCCGTCGGCGCGATGCCGATCGAGCCTGCGAGCGCAGCAGCCAGGTCGGAGAGAATGTCGGCATGCAGGTTTGTCGCAACGATCGTATCGATCGATTGCGGCTGCAGCGTCATGCGGACTGTCATGGCGTCGACCAGCATCTTGTCCCAGGTGACATCGGGATAATCGGCGGCGACCTCACGGGCGATCTCGTCCCAGAGCACCATGCCGTGGCGCTGGGCATTCGACTTGGTGACGACGGTCAGAAGCTTGCGCGGACGCGATTGCGCCAGTTCGAAGGCAAAACGCATGATGCGGCTGACGCCGGCGCGGGTGAAGATCGAGACTTCCGTCGCCACTTCCTCCGGCAGGCCACGATGCGAACGCCCGCCCTGGCCGGCATATTCGCCTTCCGAATTTTCGCGGACGATGACCCAGTCGAGATCGTCGGCCGTAACGTCCCGAAGCGGGCTCCGAATGCCGGGCAGGATACAGGTCGGGCGAACATTGGCATATTGGTCGAATGGCTGGCAGATGGCGAGGCGCAATCCCCAGAGCGTCAGGTGATCAGGCACATCGGGCGCACCGACCGCACCGAAATAGATCGCGTCGAATGCTTTCAGGCGCTCGATGCCGCCCTCGGGCATCAGGACGCCATTGGCTTTGTAGTAATCCGAGCCCCAGGGGAAATTTTCGACCCTCAGTTCGAAGTGAGCGTCGCGGGCAGCGCAGGCCTCAAGGACGCGAAGTCCCGCAGCAACCACTTCCTTGCCGATCCCGTCGCCGGGAATGGCTGCGATGTCATACGTCTTCATGGACCAACTCCTCGCATTGACGGTGCATTTGTTATTCGCATGCCGGGATTTCTCACGATTGTCAATTATAAATTGTTGACAGTTTACCAAAAATGGGCGTGACATGACTTTATGATTTCCGGTTTCGTCGACGTTAGACAAGAGGAGAATATGATGCGGTTGCCCCCGAATAGGCCGATATCTGAAATGCCTTCGTTCTTCGAAGAGAAGGGCAAGTTGATGCACGGGTTCCGATATGAGCGCGTGCAGACCGCCGGCGCCGAGATCAACGTGGCGATCGGCGGGGAGGGACCACCGCTGCTTCTGCTCCATGGCAATCCGCTGACCCATGTAAGCTGGCACAGGATCGCGCCTGCGCTTGCCAGGAGCTTCACCGTCGTCGCAACCGACCTGCGCGGCTATGGCGACAGTTCGAAGCCTGATGGCGGCGAGGATCATTCTGGCTACTCGTTCCGGACCATGGGCGAGGATAACGCAGCCGTCATGTCGCATTTCGGCTTCGAGCGGTTCCAAGTTGCCGGACATGATCGCGGCGCCCGAGTGGCCTTCCGCATGGCCCTCGATTTCCCCAAGCGGATCGACCGTGTGGCGGCTCTCGACATCGTCCCGACGCATCATGCGCTCACCAATGTGACGCTGGGTTGGGGGCTGGAAGCCTACCATTGGTTCTTCATGGCCCAGAAGGCGCCGTTCCCGGAAAAACTGCTGACCGCCGACCTCAGCTATTACATCGACTACAAGCTCAACAAGAAAGGCGTCGGCCTCGATATCTTCAGCCCGGAAGCGATGGCGGAATATAAGCGCTGCACGACGCCGGAACAGATCCATGCGGTCTGCGAGGATTATCGCGCCACCGTCAGCGTCGACATGGCCATGGACACGGCTGACTACGGCAAGCGGACGATCGATTGCCCGGTTCTGGTCCTCTGGGGCTCCAACAGCCATTGCGGCCGCCATTTTGCGCCGCTCGACGCGTGGAAGCCCTGGGCGCCTGATCTGCTAGGCTGGGCCGTGCCGACCGGGCACTATCCCGCCGAGCAGCGGCCGGATCTCATCTACGATGCGTTCTGGAAGTTCTTCAATGGGCAGGATCCGCTACCGGCCGGTCGATGAACGCCGCGTCTTCCGTCAGCGATAAGCTCGCGGACGGAAGATCGCTTCGGCAAGACACGTCAGCCGAGGGCTGCAATAATGCCCTGCGTCATTCCGGCGGTGCCAGCGGTTCCCTTGATATCGCGTGTGCGGGTCGCGGGGTTTGAAAGTGCTGTCGCGATCGCCTTCTGCATGACCGATGCTGCCTCGACAGCTTGAGGGATCTTGCGGTTATGGCCCAGCCACTCGATCATCATGCGGGCTGACTCAATCATCGCGAAAGGATTGGCGATGCCCTTGCCGGCGATATCGGGCGCCGAGCCGTGGGTCGCCTGGGCCATGGCCAGATTGCCTTCGCCGATGCAAAGGCCCGGCGCCATGCCGAGACCTCCGACGAGACCGGCCGCTTCATCCGTCAGGATATCGCCGAACATGTTGGTGGTCACGATGACGTCGAAACTCTGGGGATCGCGGATAAGTCGCATCGCCATCGTATCGACGATGACCTCGTCGACGGCGACATCCGGGAACTCCTGCGCCACGCGGTGGCATTCTTCGACGAACATGCCGCAACCGAGTTTGAAGACGGTGTCCTTGTGAACCAGCGTCAGACGCTTCCTGCGCTGCTGGGCAATCTCGAACGCCGCGCGCGCGACGCGTGATGACCCAAGCCGGGTGATGACCCGCACCGAGATCGTCACGTCCTCCGTCGGGCGGAATTCGCCGGAGCCGGCCACGACGTTGCGGTCCGGCTGGAAGCCCTCGTTGTTTTCGCGCACGATCACTAGGTCGATGTTTTCGTGGATCGCACCCAGGCCGGGAAAGGATTTCGTCGGCCGGACATTGGCAAAGAGGTTGAAGCCCTTGCGCATGATCGGGTGCGGATTGATGGCACCCGGTACCTTAGGATAGGCCTGATGGCCAATCGGGCCGAGGATGAAGCCGTCCATCTTGGCGAGCGTCTCCATCGTACCCTCCGGAAAGGTCGAGCCGATCGTATCGAGCGCCGTCCTGCCGATCGGCATCGGTCGCCAGTCAATTTTGAGGCCGGTCATGGCTGCGGCAGCCTGGGTGACCTCGACGGCGGCGGGCACGATTTCGAGGCCGATGTCATCGCCGTTCAGAATCCCGATCACGAGATGATGTGTCATAAGAGCAGTCCTTTCAGTTGCAGGAGGCGTCGATACGGCGCGAAAGAGCTTCGAATATCCGAAGGGTGAACAGGATCGTCGTCATGACGACGGCGATGCGGGTGATCTGGAAGGCGGTGACGGTGGTGCCATCCAGATGCATCGCTGCCGCCGTCAGCACCATCTCGGTGACTCCGGCGGGCGCGACGGCGAGCAGGCTGGTCACGAAGGAGAGGCCCGTGGCAGCGGAAAGCAGCCAGGCGATGCCGGCGGCGATCGCCAACAGGAAGGTCGTGGTGACGAGTGCCGACATCGTCACCCTCGACAATCGCCCAAGCAATGAGCGTCGGAAACGGCATCCGAGCCAAATGCCGATGACGATCTGGGCGATGGTGAGAACGATCGACGGAATGGCGAAGGGGCCGAAACCGAACCCTGAAACGATGCCCGCGATGATCGCCGGCACAAGAAGCCAGGTGTTCGGCAGTTTCAGCCGCCGCGCCAGAAACGCCGCAACGGCAGCGACGATAAAAAGAGCGATCAGCGGCGCGGCGTCGGCGTGGAACGGGATCGTTACCGGCTGAATGCCTCCATCCTCGCCGAACAGCGTCACAAGGAACGGAACGATAGTGACGATCGACGTGACCCTGATAAGATGGACGACGGCGACAGTATCGCTGTCGGCGTTCTTTTGGTGCGCGACGACCGCCATCTCCGCAAGACCGGCCGCTGCGGTCGCGAAGAACGCGGTTTTGCCGTCGATGCCGGCGAGCATGCGGATCATCAGAGCCGCGACCATGGTGGCGGCGATGATGAGAACGGTCGAAAGCAACATGAAGGGCAACAGAGCTACAGTGGTGACAAGCACAGCCGGCACGAAGCGGAGCCCAATCGCCAAGCCCACGGCGACCTGACCAAGTTCCCGTCCATACGGAAGCGGTGCAATGGGAGTCCCCAAAATCGCCGCCATGCCGCAAGCCAAGAGCGGACCGAGCAGATAGGGAAGAGGCATCGCGATGCCTTTGGCGACGAAAGCGCCCGCGATGCCGATCAGGATTGCCAGACCGATCCGTATAATGGTGCGGCCGAAGACATATGTGTCGCTGCCGGTGCCTGATAGTTCCGAATTCGGCATCGCGATGTCGATCGCGTCAGGCGACGGAGATCAGGCGGGCCGACAACTCGTCGAGGGACGGCAACGCCTCGAGTCTGCGCACCAGTTCGACGATCTCGTTTGCCTTGCCTTTGGCCATGCCGGCGAATTCTGCATTCTCGCGGAATTTGTCGGCCACTTCGTCGTAGCTCATCGGGAATGCCGGGCTGCCCTTGCCGAAATCGGCGCGGCCGGAGATCCTGCGGCCGTCGGTGAGCTCGATATCGATCAGCGTCGTCATCAGATGGTAGCCCGCCGCTTCCGCCTCGTCGTCGATGACGAAATCGACCTTCTCGATCATTGCGCGTACATCTTCGCGCTCGACGGCGGCGTCGGTGAATTCGTTGAGGCCGGCACGGCCTTCGAGC
Source organism: Rhizobium sp. SVR5-9E (assembly GCF_056755095.1). Taxonomy (NCBI): domain Bacteria; kingdom Pseudomonadati; phylum Pseudomonadota; class Alphaproteobacteria; order Hyphomicrobiales; family Rhizobiaceae; genus Rhizobium; species Rhizobium sp. SVR5-9E. Next base: position 16,512 of record NZ_JBNDHS010000069.1, read on the forward strand.
AGCAGGATCGCCATGCAGAATTCCATGGAGAATTTTGCCTGCAGTTCATCCTTGGGACGATGATGGATCAGCGCGTTGGGCATATTGGAATTGGTGCCGACGCGGACGCGTTTCACCTCTTCGGCCCGGATGCCGTTCTCCTTGATCAACCGCAGCATTTCCGTCATGCCGGGATGCGTCAGCGAGCCCGATGGATGCGGCTTGATGGAAATGCCGGGATTGGCGAAAGTCCAGGGAGCGCCGAGCTTGCCGAAGATGGCATTCTGGTCATAGCCACCACCCGCAGCCGCGAAGAATCCGCGGGGCGCCTCGAGGATGCGGGGCGTGGCTGTCCAGCCGTAGGAGGCAAACTGGGCGGCGGCGACGCCGCTTTCCGATGAACGCCCGGCATGGAAGGGTTTCGTCATCGTCCCGAAGTTTTCACGCAAGCCGGCGGACTGGCTACCGGCGATGGACAGGGCCCGTAAGGTAGTGTCGACATCGAGGCCCATCAGCCGAGCGCTGGCGGCGGCCGCAGCGAACGTTCCGCAGGTAGCGGTCGCATGGAAGCCTGTCTGGTAGTGGCGCGGCGCGATCGCCTCGGCAACCTTGCACTCGACTTCAACGCCCAGATGATAGGCCAGCAGGAAATCCTTGCCCGAGGATTTGAGCACCTCTCCCATTGCGAATGCCGCCGGCAGCGCCGGAGCCGTCGGATGCGTCAGCAGGCCATAAACGCGGTCCTTGGCGACGGCGAGCTGCGTGTCGTCATAATCATCGGCGTGGATGCCAACACCGTTGGCAAACGCAGCAAAGCGAGGCGCGATCTTGCGGCCGCCGCCGATCACGGTCGCAGTGCCTCTCGCAAGCCCGAGATCGTCGAGATGGCGACGGACCAATTCACCGCTTTTGGCAACGGAACCAGAAAGAGCCAGACCGAAGCCGTCAAGTATCGATTTCTTGCCGAGCTCCACGACTTCTGCCGAAAGCTCCTCGAACTTCGTACCAACCACGAATTCGGCAACGTATTTTGTTAGAGCCACATCCGCCGCTTTGTTCTGGTCCATCCCAATTCCTCCTGTCGCATTTCTAGTGAGTAATTCTCAGGCGACAGTGCGTTGGAAATTGTCAATTGTCAACAGTTTTTCGTTTACAAAACGGACGCGAGTGGTCGATGCGCGAAGCGCACAACGCAAGCGGGAATGAATTAGGAAACGCGGCGGGACGCGCGGGCCGTCAAGGACCGGCTTGGCGGGTCCGAACGATCCCGTTGAGGATATGGGTACGGGCGGCGATCAGGCTGCGAACAGGATCGCGAGCCTCGAGCGCGTCGACGATCGCCCGATGTTCCTGGTTGGAGATCTGCAGCACGTCATGGCTCGAAAGCGCGCGGTAGCGCTGTATGTGTAGCTCGCGGACGAAACTCTGATACATGAGTTCCAGGCGATTGTTTCCCGCCATGTGAGCGATCTGCTTATGGAATTCGAGGTTGACGGGATAATAGATATGCACATCGCCGAGCTCGACGATTTCATCCATGCGCTGCAACAGAGTCCGCAGAATGGCAATCTGCGCATCGGTAATCCGCTCGGCAAGCATCATCGCCATGCAGCCGAAGACGCCGGCGCGCGCTTCTGAAAGGTCCTGGGCCTCGTCGTTGGTCAAGGCGCGAATAAAGAAACCGCGGTTCGGAATGATCTCGATGAGACCCATCGCGGCCAGGGCGCTGCAGGCTTCGCGGATCGGCCCGCGGCTCACACCCAGGCGCTGCGACAGGCCGTTTTCATTCACGCGCTCGTTCGGCTTCAGTTCACCATCGATGATCATCCGCTCGATTTCGGCCTGCACCACGTTCGCCAGCGAACGAGTGCGAAGGAAATCGATTGCGGATAGATTGGGCGGTAGGTTCGTTAAGTCCGACATGAGCAGGCCATCGTTAAGGGTCCATTGAGAAGGAGTAGGCGGTGAAGCCTGCCGGCCTGCTCCTACGACTTCCATTTATCAGCAATTCCAGTCGTTGGCGATCCTGCCGACAACCGGGACCTGCAGTCTTTAAAGGAACCCGCAAATCGTTCAACCCCGCGCATTCATCTGTGAACCGCCGAGAACAGGAACCCGGTTGGCGACAAAAACAACGGCAAATGATGCCGCAAGGAGGATAATGCCGAGAACACAGATTGCCCCGAGATCGCCGCTCTCATTCAGATCGTAGATGATCACTGAAACGAGCTTGGTATTGGCCGTGGTCAGGAGAATCGTCGCGGAAAGCTCGCGGATCGTACCGACGAAGACGAAACACCATGCGGCCACGACGCTCGTGCGAAGCAGCGGCGCGGTGATGTCCCATAGCGTTCTCAGCCGCGAGGCGCCGACGATCCGCCCGGCCTCCTCCAATTCGGGATGAACGCCGGAGAAGGCGGACGACATTTGCTGGTAGCCTGCCGGAAGTTCGATCGTCATGAAGGCTATCAGCAGGATCCAGATCGTTCCGTACAGCTGAAACGTCGGATTGGCATAGCTGAGGAAAAGCCCGACGCCGAGTACGATCCCGGGAATTGCAACCGGCGCCGTGGCGAGAACGCCGAGAAAGCTGGAATTTGGCAACGAGCGGCGGATCACCAGATAGGAGACGATCAGCGCGATCGCCGTGACGGCGGTAGCCGTCAGGAAGCCGAGCAGGAAGGTATTCCAAAGCGCCAGCCGCGTCGCCGAAAATTCGAAGAGCACGAACCGCCAATGGCGCAATGTCAGCGTGCTGAAATTGATAGGGTCGCCCACCGTTCCCGTGAACGCCGTCTTCAGGATCGCCAGATAGGGCAGGATGATCGTCAGGCTGAGGATGCAGAACACGAAGAGGGTGGCGACCCACGTCCAGGGTCCGAGCTTGGTGATCCGCGGCGTTCCGCTCTTGCCGCCAAGCACGGTATAACCCTTGCGGCCGAGAATTGCCTTCTGGGTCCGCAAAAGAAGGATGGTAATGATCAGCAGCGGCAGGGCGGCTGCAGCCGCCACCCCAAGGCGGGGCGGAAACTGAAAGAGGCTCCAGATCTTGGTCGTGATGACATGGAAGCCGGCCGGCAGGGCCAGGATCGCCGGCGAACCGAACATCGTCAGTGCTTGGAGGATGGCGATGAGCGTTCCGGCCAGCATAGCCGGCAACACCAGCGGGATGGTCACCCTCCGCAGCGTCGTCATTGATTTTCCACCAAGGATCGAGGACGCATCCTCGAGATCCGACGGTACGCGGTCCAGGGCATTGGCCACGAGCGTGAAGACGTATGGGAAGGTGAAGCAGGCAATCGCAAAAACGAGACCGCCGAAGGTGTAGATGTTGACGAGATAGGCCGAAGAATCGAGGCCGAAGATGCGTCGATAGACAATGTTGACGATGCCGCTGTTCGGTGCGGCAAGGATTTCATATGCGATGGCGCCGAGGAACGGCGGCGTAACGAAGGATGCCGTCACCAGCATGCGGATAATGCGCCGTCCCGGCAGATCGGTTCTGGCAACCAGCCAGGCCATCGGCGTTGCGATCAGGCAGGCGAGGATGCCGACGGCAAGCGCCATGCCGAACGCCAGTCCGTAGGACCGCAGCAGAGTCGGATCCGCAACCAGGGTGACGAAGTTGTCGAGGGTTGCGGAGCCGTCGGTATCGCTGCGGAAACTGTAATAGGCCAGCCAGAACAATGGCAACAGAACCAGGACGCTCAGGATGAGAGTCAGCAGAGCGAAGGTGGGCCACGAAAGGTCGATGCCGCGGCGCCGACCCTGAACCTGAGCGTTACTGGTCATGATGGCTTACGTCCCAAAATACTTTTCGTAGTTGGCTTTGATCGCCTGGATTTCAGGCTCGAGCTTGGCGGGGTCGGAATGCAGGATCTTGATTTTCGACAGCGAAGTGCGGTCGGCCTTTTCCTTGACGTCCGGATGGAACGACCGCAGGCCGCCGAAGTCGCTGTTGAGTTGCTGCGCTTCCAGCGAGAACAGGAACGCGTAGAAAAGCTTGGCTGCGTTCGGGTTGGGCGCCTGCTTCAAGACTGCGGCATTGCCGACGGCAAGCGGCGTGCCTTCCTCGGGATAGACGATCTTGATCGGCTTGCCTTCGTCGATCAGGCGGAAGATGTTGTATTCGTTGCCGTCGACCTCAAGCACCCGTTCTCCCTGAGCAAGCTTCTTCGGAGGCTCGGTCGACGACTGTACCTGCATGATGTTCTGCGTGCCGAGCTTTTCGAAATAGTCCCAGCCGAGCAACTGACTGAGTACGAAGGTTGACGTCATGATCGTGCCGCTATAGCCCGGATGTGCCTTCACCATCTTGTCCTTGAAGCGCGGGTCGAGAAGGTCTTTCCAGGACTTCGGGACTTCTTCTTCCTTGAGCAGGTCGCTTCGATAGGCCATGACCGACAGATGCGCGCGATAGGCGGCGAAATTGCCGTCTGGATCACGCTCATCCGCCGGCCATTTATCGGCCACTTCCTGCGGAACCATGGGTGCAAGCCAGCCCTGCCGCTTGAAATACTCGAAATGCACTGCGTCCGACGTCTCGATGACATCGGCATTGTAGATCCCGGTCGAATATTCCTGGCCAATGCGCTGGAATACGCGCTCGGAGCCGGCGCGCTCCACCTGAACCGCTATGTCTGGATATTTGGTCTTGAACAGTTCGGCGAGCTTCTCGGCGACCGCCACGTCGGTTGCGGTGTAGAACACCACCTTGCCCTCGGCCTTGGCCGCGGCTTCGAGCTCCGGCGTCACGGCGTAAGGGGCAGGCGCCTCGGCGAAGGCGACGGACGACGCCATTAATGCCGAGGCGAAAAGCGCCCCTGCGAATGCTTTCTTCCACATTATCTACTTCCTCCCTTTTTTACGACGCGAGCGCCCGGCACTTCTCTGGCGGAAACGTCAGCCAAACCTCCTGGCCGACCGGGATCGCAACGTTGACCGGTGCTACGGTGCGCACCACTTCTCCACCAGCAATCGAAACGAGATAGTCTCGGTGCGAACCGAGATAGATTTGGCGCGTGACGGTACCGACCGTCACATTGGTCTCTCCGGCGGGCCGCACCGATGACAGTTCGATGTCGTGGTGGCGGATCGAAACGGCCGTTCTCCCCTCGTGCGCAGGACTGCCGCTGCCGCAGCGCAAGACCAGACCACCGTCGCAGCCAACGGTGTCGCCGTCACGGCGCGTCCCCGTCAGGATATTGGTTCCGCCGATGAAACGAGCGACGAACTCGGTTGCCGGCCGCTCGTAGATATCCTCCGGCGACCCCGCCTGTTCGATGCGGCCGTCATTCATGACGACGATCATGTCCGCCGTCGTCATGGCTTCGGCCTGATCATGGGTCACATAGACGGTGGTGTAGCGGAACTCGTCGTGCAGCCGGCGGATCTCGAACCGCATCTCTTCGCGGAGATTGGCGTCGAGGTTCGATAGCGGCTCGTCGAGCAACAGGATCTCCGGCTTGATGACCAGAGCGCGCGCCAGCGACACGCGTTGCTGCTGGCCGCCGGACAGTTCTCCCGGGTAGCGGCTTTCCAGTGCAAGAAGCTGCGTTGCCGACAGAATTGTCCGCACGCTTTCGGCGATCTGTGCTTTCGACAGTCGGCGCAGGGTAAGGCCGTACGCCACGTTCTCAAAGACCGTCATATGCGGCCATAGTGCGTAACTCTGGAAGATCATCGACATGTTCCGCCCCTCCGGCGGCACCGTCGACTTCGCGGACGAAACGGTCTTCCCCCCGACGTGAATCTCGCCCCCGGTGGCCGGAACGAAGCCGGCTACCAGCCTCAACGTCGTCGTCTTGCCGCAGCCCGACGGCCCCAGCAGGCAAACAAGCTTTCCCTTTTCGACGGACAGATCGACGCCTTTTACAGCCAAGAACGAACCGTAGCTCTTGGTAAGGCCCTGCAATTTCAAGAACGCCATCACACCTCCCGAGTGTTCGCAGACATCGGACTCCGCGTATCTGGAATTGGCTAGCGAAAATGTAGCGAAGAATTGAAAACTGTCAACAGATTACTGTTTGCTATTTGGCTGCCATAGGGGCGGCTGTTCGTAATCTGAAATTAAAGCCCTGGGGCTCTGCCTGAAGCTGCAGTCTCAGCTGGGCTCATTATCGTTGCCTTCGCTCATGGTGCTCACGGGTTGGTGCCGCGGGCTTAGATCGTCATGCGCGCCGCGGCCGAGGAGATACGCCGCCGAACGCCAGGCATGATATGCGATCCGATCGAGCCGCCGGGCGGCGTCGACCCGCGTGAACGCCTCCGCGGCGGTCAACTTTCCCGCCGCGACCGAGGCGAGGGTTGCGGCGTGATGATCCCGCTGCAGCGCGTCGAGTTTCCTCGCTGCGCCCTCTACCTCGGCAAGCGCCGCCTCCACCTCGGACGAAACGTTCCAGCCGATGGATGCGGCCTGCGGGCCGAGGGCGGCTTCCGATGTTATGGAGCCGGCAACGGCCTGTGCCGCACGCATGGCCTGTCTGCACAGTTCGGCGGCCCCAAGGTCATGGGGGACTCCGGCCGGTTGTCCTGAGAGCCCACTTTCCGCCACGACTTCCACGAGGCGCGAGACGTGATCGAGCGCATGCAGCGTGCTCGTCATGCGGAACCGCTCGGCCTCCGTCTCGGGCGGCTCCTTCAATTCGGAAAGGAAGTCCCGCACCTCTTCGAGTGCGGCGGCGGCCGCAGTGCTCTGCGCTGTGCGTCCGGCCCCGCTCGAAAGCGCCTGGGAAACCGAGGCAGCGGTTGCCGTGAGGACGTCTGCCACGACACGCCGGGCGGTCTCCACCGCGATCACCGGACTGGCGAGCGCGCTCGGATCGAGCGCGCTCTGAAGCGCCGTCTGCTTGGAGGGCAGGAGCCGCTCCACCATACGGGTGAACCACTGCGTCGCCGGAAGGAGCACCGCGACCCCCACGACGTTGTAGGCCGTATGGTAGGCGGCAAGGAGCGTCATCCCGTCGACCGATGCCGCGAAAGCCCTCATCAGCTGCGCCGTCAGCGGAAAAGCGATGATCGCGATGAGCGCCGCTATGACCTTGAATAATACGTAGGCGAGGGCAAGGCGCTTGGCCGTGGCGCTGGCGCCGATTGCCGCCAATGCGGAGCTGGTCGCGGTCCCGATGTTCTGGCCGATGATCAGCGCCGCGCCCTGCTCCAGGCTTATCGCCCCGGCGTAGAAAGCCGAAATGGTGACCGCGATGGCGGCCGTCGAGGACTGCATGACCGCGGTCATCGCCAAGCCGGCGACGATCAGGGTCATGAGGCCGACGGACCCTGAGATCCAGCCAACCCCCGGCGCGCCGAGCACCGCAGGCAGGTCAGACGGATGCAGGCTCTCCGCAAGGCCTCCCATGCCCTGCTGGAGCGTCGTCAGCCCGTAGAGCACCAGCGCGAATCCTGCGAGGGCGCCGCCCGCCGCCGCGATCCGTCCGCCTCCCAGCAACTTGGCCAGCGCGCCAATGAAGATCATCGGCAGCGCATAGGCCGAAAGCGAGACGCGCACGCCGATCAATGCCACCAGCCAGCCTGTTCCCGTTGTGCCGACATTGGCGCCGAACACGAGGCCGAGCCCCTGCGGAAAGGTCAGAAGCCCGGCACTGACGAGGCCGATCGTCGTCATCGTCACCGCGCTCGAAGACTGCACGAGCAGCGTGACGATAGCGCCCCAGAAGGCACCCGAGAGTGGCGTCGACGCCGCCTTGCCGAGGACGGTGCGCAGGGCGGATCCCGCCAACGCCTTCAGGCCGTCGGTCATGACGGTCATGCCGAGCAGGAACAGCCCGACGCCGCCGAGAATGGCAATTGCTGTCGCCATGCACGCCTCGTCCCGCCTAGATTTCGGCCCTGAGATCGTCGGAATCAAGCAACCGCCGACCTCATGCCGATAGCCTTACCCGCTGCGCCGACTCTCCCAACGTCCAAATAGGGGAAAATCCCGAGATGAAAATCAAGTGCTTGTAGCAGTTTAGATAAATACCGCAGTTCAACAACTCCGGTATTTTATGGCAATCGGTAACGACAAGATGCAGCAGTTGCTTACTGCATTTCGAGAAGACATTCCATTCCTTGCAAAGACTAGCTTTAAAAGCGAGCCGCGACCCAAGCAAGTTGAGGACGTTGTCCACTATTCTCTTCAATCCTCGTTGAGATTGCACAGGCATAATGTCGGCCCGTTTCAGATCGACATAGATGCCTCTTTTGAAAAGCGCCTGAGCAGCCGGAAGTGCAATCATGGGTTCCGTGATGAACATCTAAAGCAACATAAAACTTGATCTCGATGGAAACGTTGTCATGCTAGCCAAAAGCCGCTCGATATGGGCCAGAGCGCGGCGGGGCCGGCCGTTTTCGCGGTCGCGGGCCAGCGGCGCTCCAGCGAGGAGAGTGCCGAATGAAACGATATCTTCTGGCACTCACACGATCGTTTTCGACGACAGGCTTGATTGTAGGCACGCTCTTCTTCTGCCTATCGCTGACGCCGAGCCTGATGCCACGGTCCCCTCTTGTCCAGGGCGCTCTTTCGGGAAGCTGCGCAGCCTTCGGCTACGGCATCGGCGTGTTTCTCGTCTGGCTTTGGGCCTATCTCGAGATCCTTCCGTCGCGGGTTGGCTTCGGGAGAATGTGGCAGGCAGTCGCCGCAGTTTTCTGCATCGCGATTGCAACGCTCTTCCTCTGGCAGGCGTCTTCCTGGCAGAACTCGGTCCGGGACCTCATGGGGCTGGACCCCGTCACCTCGGCCGATCCGGTCAAGCTGATCGCCGTAGCTCTCGCGGTCTTCTGTGCGCTCGTGGTCGTCGGCCGTCTGTTCAAGTACACGTTCCTTTTCTCTTACAAGTGGCTGCAGCGCTTCGTCCCAAGGCGGATTGCCATCGCCGTCGGCACATTCCTGGCCATCATCCTTTTTTGGTCCGTGGCGGAAGGCGTGCTGTTCAGGGCCGGTCTTCGAATGGCAGACACCTCGTTCCGCGAGCTCGACGCCTTGATCGACGACGACATGCCCATGCCGACTGATCCGGCAAAGACGGGCAGTGCGGCGTCGCTCGTCGATTGGAAGCAGCTTGGGCGACAGGGCCGGCATTTCATCTCTTCCGGCCCGACTGGTGACGAGATCGGTGGATTCCTGAACACGAAGGCGACCGATCCGATCCGAGTTTATGTCGGTTTGAACTCCGCCGAAACAGCGGAAGAGCGAGCCAAGCTGGCGCTGGCGGAGCTGAAGAGGGATGGTGCTTTCGACCGCTCCATTCTGATCGTAATCGTTCCGACGGGGACCGGCTGGGTCGATCCGGCTGCCATCGATACCGTCGAATATCTCAATCGCGGCGACGTCGCGAGCGTCGCACTGCAATATTCCTACCTCGCAAGCTGGTTGTCGCTGATGGTCGAGCCGGGCTACGGCGCGGATGCGGCCCACGCCTTGTTCAGGGAAGTCTACGGCTACTGGACAACGCTGCCGCACGACCACCGCCCAAGGCTCTATCTGCACGGCCTCAGTCTCGGAGCGATGAATTCACAGCTCTCGGCCAATCTCTACGACGTCATTGCCGATCCGTTCCAGGGCGCGTTGTGGAGCGGGCCGCCCTTTCCGAGCGGGACATGGGCATTCGTGACGGCAAACCGAAACCCCGGTTCGCCTGCTTGGCTGCCGCGGTTTCGTGACGGTTCGATTATCCGATTCACCAATCAGGAAAACGCGTTGAACATTCCCGGCGCGGCCTGGGGGCCGATCAGAATTGTTTTCCTGCAATACGCCAGCGATGCAGTGACATTCTTCGATCTCCGTTCGTTCTATCGAATGCCGGATTGGCTGAAATCCCCACGGGGACCCGACGTGTCGCCGAGCTTGCGCTGGTTCCCGGTCGTCACGATGCTGCAGCTCGCCTTCGACGCGATGATCGCGACAACCTCGCCGATGGGATACGGCCACGTCTACGCGCCGGAACATTACATCGATGCGTGGCTGGCGGTGACAGACCCGACAGGCTGGCAACCTGCCGAAATCAACCGCTTGAAGTCAGTCTTCGCGCAGCGGTTCCGGGAGGCAGGCCAGAACTGAATGAGCTCCTCGATTGTGCGCATCCGGAATGCTGCCGGGATGCTTGAGCAAACGTGGACTCTTTCAGAAAGGAAAGGCCAAAACCGCACGCTGATCGCTGTACACCCGAAGCGGCGCAGTCCAGTCCCGGCGAACAGCTTACGATTCAGGTCTTTGAAGATTTTCTTGCTGCAATTGCGCTTCGAAATTTTGAACCCAGAGCTTGGTTTCGGGATTCTATGCTGATCACAGGCAGTCTTGAGCGACATTATATTTAAACGACGCTGTACATGGGCTTTTCTGCGACGTTCAGATCTGTTGAGCGTCACAATAGGGGGAGAGCGATGAAGGAGTTGATGCTGTGCTTTCTGGCAGCTTTCGCGCTTGCGAGCTGCACGCCGACTCAACAGGGCGCCGGCATCGGCGCTGCAACTGGCGCAGTCGTTGGCGGCGCTCTCACGAACAATGTCCGAGGTGCGGCCGTTGGCGCGGCGATCGGCGGCGCGTCCGGGGCTGTCATCGGTAATGTCGCCGGTCGGCCCGGGCAATGCCGGTTCCGAGATCGTAGCGGTCGTCAGTATGTCGCGCCCTGCCCACGCTGAACCGGCGCGTCGCGCAATCACGAATGATGTGTTCCGCGCCCAGCGGCCTACACCAATGGTCGTTCACGTGGGTTGTGTGACGCGGATATTTTCTTCACGACTTCTGTCGTCCGCTCCTCTGAGAAGTGAATGTTGAAAGATAGTCTCCGGGCCGGGGACCTCATTCGGGTTGGCCGGAGAAGGTATGAGGCCGCGCACTGAGGGTTATGCCAATTCGGGGTTCAACCACCGTCAGGAACGCGCACCCAAGCGAACTTCAATTCCGGCGTCCTCCCGGGGCGCACCCTTTGGCACTACGGAGGAAGACATGGCCACTGCCAATGTCGCACCAAAGACCGCGATGCAGAGATTCCTCGACGGCGTCGAGAAGGTGGGAAACATGGTTCCCCATCCTGTGGTCATCTTCCTGATTCTCATCGGCATTGTCATCGTCCTGTCGGCCGTGCTTGGCGCTTTTGGAGCGGCGGTCAGCTTCGAGCGGATCAATCCGGACACGCACGAGATCGAGCAGGCGTCGACGGCGATAAACAGCCTGCTGAGTGTGGAGGGCCTCCGCTTTCTGTATTCATCGCTCGTTCCCAATTTCATGAGTTTCACAGCGGTGGGCTTGATGATCGCCGCCATGATCGGCGCCGGCGTCGCTGAGGAATCCGGCCTGGTTACGGCGCTGATCCACAAGCTCGTCGTTGTCTCGCCGCGCTGGGCGCTGACCTATATCCTGGCGTTTGTCGGTATTCTCGCAAGTATAGCGGCTGACGCAGGTTATCTGGTGCTGATACCCCTTGCCGGCGTCGCCTATCTGGCCGTCGGGCGGCATCCGCTTGCCGGCCTCGCGCTCGGCTTCGCTGCCGTGGCGGCCGCCTTCACCGTCAACATGCTGATCAAACCCCTCGATGCCGTCCTCGTCGAATTCACAAATGACGCAGCGCATCTCGTCGACCCCGCCCGGTCGATCGGCTTGGCGTCCAACGTCTGGTTTTCCATCGCGTCGGTGCTGTTCCTGACGGTCTTGATCGCTCTCATTACCGACCGGATGATCGCGCCGCGGCTGGGAGAGTATGATCCTCAAACGGCGGAAGGCGGTGTTCAGAGTCAGGGCGCGACGCTCTCCGATCGGGAATCTCGCGGATTGCGGTTCGCCCTCTACGGACTCATCGGTCTTCTAGTGGTCTTCCTCCTTTTGACCATCCCAAGCGGCGCACCGCTTCGTAATCCTGATACCGGCGAGCTGATCGGCAATTCGCCCTTCATGAACGGCCTGATCGCGCTCATCATGCTGGTCTTCCTGGTGACGGGATGGACCTACGGCATTGGTGCCGGCACAATGAGAACCCTGGCTGAAGTGATTGCTGCGATCGAAAAGTCGATCAAGAACATGGGCGGCACCATCTTCCTCTTCTTCGTTCTCAGCCAGTTCGTCGCCTATTTCACCTACACCAATATCGGCACAGTCATGGCGCTCAGCCTTTCGGGCGCGCTGCAGGCTGCCAATATCGGCGCGCTGCCGCTGCTGATCGGGTTCATCGTCGTGGTTGCGATCATCGACTTGCTACTGACGGGAGCGATCGCGAAATGGGCGATCTTCGCTCCCGTCTTCGTGCCGCTGCTGATGAAACTCAACGTGGAGCCGGAAGCCGTTTTGGCCGCATATCGCGTCGGCGACTCGCCGATGAATGCGATCACTCCGCTCAACGCATACTTCGCGCTCGTCGTCGGTTTCGCCCAGAAATACGACAAGTCCGCGGGCGTCGGCACGATCGTTTCTCTGATGCTTCCCTATGTCGTGCTGATCTTCGTGCTGTGGACGGCTCTCTTTGCCGTCTGGAAGGCTCTCGGCCTGCCTTGGGGCTTGTGACGATCGGTGCGGCAAGCCTGAACGAATAATCACTCGTATGATCGGATGGACATCATGAGCACCAACTCTATTCCTCTCGACGTCGCTGCGGCGGAAGAACATCTGATGCGGTTCCTCTCGGTGGAGGGCGTCACCGGCCAGGAAAAGAACATCGGCCTTGCCGTCTGCGACGCTTTGAAGAAAATCGGCGTGCCGGAGTCTGCTATTCGGTTTGACGACGTCAACAAACGCATTCCGCTACCGACCGAAACGGGCAATCTGATCGTTGATATTGCGGGAACGCGACCCGGACCACGGTTGCTCTATTCCACGCACCTCGACACCGTGCCGCTTTGTGCTGGCGCCAAGCCGCGGCGCGAGGGCGACCGCATCGTCTCGGATGGCACGACCGCGCTTGGCGGCGATGCCCGCACCGGCGTCGCCCTTCTTGTGGTTGTCGCCGAGACCCTGATCAAGCACAAGCTGCCACATCCGCCGATCACCCTGTTGTTCACGGTGCGCGAAGAGAGCGGGCTGCATGGCTCACGGGAACTCAATCCCGCCGAACTCAACGGTGCGGTGATGTGCATCAATGTCGATGGCCAAATGGCCTCGGACCTGATCGTTGGCGCGGTCGGGCAGGAGAATTGGGAAGCAGAGATCACGGGCAGGGCATCGCATGCGGGCGTTGCGCCGGAGAAGGGCATCTCGGCGACGCTGGTCGGCGCAATGGCGCTGGCCGAGGCGAAGCATGGCGGCTGGTTCGGCAAGGTGGTCAAACCGGACGGCCGGGGCACGAGCAATATCGGCATCTTCGGCGGCAAGGGCAACAAGCCCGCCGGTGACGCCACCAACGTCGTGACCGATTACGCTTTCCTCAAGGGGGAGGCGCGCAGCCCCGAAGCGGCTTTCGCGACGAAAATCGCCAACGGCTACAAGGAAGCTTTCGCCAAGGCCCGGAACGAGGTGAAGGACGATCAGGGCGACATGGCCGAGGTGAAATTCAGCCACAAGGCGTCCTATCCGCCGTTCGAACTGGGCAAGGACACGCCGGTCGTGAAGCGCGCCGCCAGGGCGCTGGGGATTCTCGGCATCGAGCCTGTCTACATCTTCTCCAATGGTGGCCTGGACGCCAATTGGCTCGACAAACACGGCGTGCCCACCATCACCATCGGTGCCGGCCAGGCCGAAATTCATACCATCAAGGAATATGTGAATCTCAAGGAGTACGAGAAGGGCTGCCGCTTGGGCATCCTTATGGCGACCATGGACGACTAGCTGCCTCGCGGAGCCACTTGTCTTCTGGCCCCTGCGATCCATTTGCGACCTGCCTGCGGTCAGGGGGCTCAGGCGTGCAGTCGGGTGAGCGATCGCGGCGAGTTCACCGGAAGCGTGGGGTAAGGCGACGTTGCGTGGTCAGCGCGGCTGTGTGGTTGGACGGTCCGAGTGGACCAAATGAGGAGCAGAGCGGTTGAGTCCCATAGCATACACAGCCACCATCATCGCCGCTGCCGTCGTTCTGTTCGTCTGGAACAAGCTGCCGGTCGTCTTTGTGGCAATGCTGACTGCGTTGGCGCTATGGGCGAGCGGCGTCCTCACGCTTGGCCAGGCGCTTGGTGGCTTCGGTGATCCCGCAGTCATCTTTATCGCCTCGCTCTTCGTCGTCAGCGCGGGGCTCGAGATCACCGGCGTGACTGCCTGGGCCGGACAACTGCTCATCCGCGGCGCGGGCGAAGAAAGCCGTGCGCGCCTTCTCTTCCTGACGATGGCGCTCGTCTCGCTTCTCACCGCGCTCATCAGCGTCAACGGCGCTGTCGCGGCGCTTCTGCCCGTCGTGGTCGTCATCGCCGTTCGCCTCCGGCGTAACTCGTCGCAGCTGCTCATGCCGCTGGTCTTTTCCGCACATGCAGGTTCGATGCTGGCGCTGACGGGAACGCCGGTGAACGTGCTGGTATCGGAGGCAGGCATCGACGCGGGCGTCGGTGGTTTCGGCTTCTTCGAATTTGCATTTGCCGGTATTCCACTTCTGGCGGGCACTATGGCCATCATCATTCTGTTCGGAAAGCAGCTGCTTCCCGAGCGTAATGGCGCGACCATGCCTGCCGATTTCAGTCGCCATGCCAAGACACTTGTCGAGCAATACGGCCTTGCGAGTGGCATCTACCAGATGCGCGTGCGCGCGCGCTCGCCCTTAGTGGGTCTGTCGTCGTCCGGGGTAGATCTCTCCGCACATCCAGGGCTACAGCTTGTCGCCATTCAGGAGGGCGAGACGGCCGGCCCGCTGCGCAGGCCACTCATTGCCGAGGGGGATCATCTTCTGGTTCTTGGTGATGCGGAATCCGCTGCCGCGTTTGCGGCGGAGATGCACCTCGCATTCCGCGACGACAAGGCGGTCGGGCAGGGCGAGGAAACGCTGTTCAATCGCAGCTCAGGGCTTGCCGAAGTCGTCATCCCACCGCGCTCGGGCCTCATTGGCGAGACGGTTTTTCCCGGTATGGTCACCGAAAGCGGCGATCTGATCATTTTGGCGGTACAGCGCGCCGGGGCCGGAATTGAACCCAGCGGCGCAACCAAAGATGCTGGCGGAATCGTCTTGCAGGCAGGCGATACGATGCTGTTGCAGGGAACATGGAAAGCGCTCGACGTCCACCTCAACGATCCGGACGTCCTGGTCGTCAATTCGCCGGAACTTGTCCGCCGTCAGGCGGTTCCGATGGGACCAGGCGCGCGCCAGGCGGTTATCATCCTGCTTGCGATGGTTCTGCTTCTCGCCACCGGCATTGTGCCGCCGGCAGTGGCCGGTCTACTCGCCGCCGGTGCGATCATCCTGTCAGGCATCATGAGCGTCGAGCAAGCCTATCGCGCCGTCGGCTGGACGACCGTGATCCTCGTTGGCGCGATGATGCCGCTTTCCACCGCCATGGTGGAAACAGGGGCGGCAAAGCTGATGGCGGAGCACCTCGTGAACTTCGTCGGTGATGCCGGCCCTGTCGCATTGCTCGCCGGATTGTTCGTCCTGACGGCGGTCATGGGGCAACTGATCAGTAACACTGCAACTGCCCTGATCGTCATCCCCATCGGCGTGGCGGCAGCGACGGCCATGGGCGTTTCCCCGCGTCCGGTGCTCATGAGCACCGCAGTGGCAGCGGCAGCAGCGTTCCTCACTCCGATAGCAACGCCGACCAACCTGATGGTGATGGGGCCGGGTGGCTATGCCTTCAACGATTATTGGAAGCTCGGATTGCCGCTGCTGATCTGGTTCTTTGTCGTCGCCGTGTTCATCGTGCCGTTGATCTGGCGCTTCTGAGGGTGCGGCCGTTCGCATCAGCAGGCCGGTAGACCGGGTCGTCGCCGCCCACTTGCCGCGTCGTCGCCACGGCCTGCTGGTGGCCTGGACAGCACTGATGGTGGCCGCGGCGCTGATATTGACCGGGATCCTCATACTCGCTTTGGACTATGCCGCACAATCGATCTTCGCGCCGAAGCAGATCGTGAAACCGGGACCTGTGGGCGCGCGAGTGATCGATTTTGGCGCGACTGTCAGCCTCCAGGTTCCGGTAGGGCGATGCTAATAAGCGCGCCTGCATCTGGCGGTTGAGAAAAGATTCCGAAAAGGTTAAATTGCGGGTAGGAGGCAAAGCGACTGCCAGGGGGCACGTCGTAACATACTGAGCCGACTGCTGAG
>NZ_JBNDHS010000070.1:0-32419 GCF_056755095.1 Rhizobium sp. SVR5-9E
GACTAGTCGTCGGCAGCGTCAGATGTGTATAAGAGACAGCCCACAAGGGGGAGGGACTTAACCCGTTGCAGCCCTCTCGATCCAACTCCGTTGCCGAGGTTGCGGTAGATCGATTCAGCGAGGCGCCCGCGGGAAATCCCTCCCCCTTGTGGGGAGGGGTTGGGGAGGGGTCTTCCTTCGATCCCCTGGACTGCAACATGGCCGCCCCTTGGTCCGGTCCGAAACCGGCGATTCTCGCCGACATCTCCGATGCCCCGTGGCGCACCAACGGCGACACCGTCGAGCGCATCGAACTGCTTGCCGCAAAACTCGTCTCCGGTGAAACCCCATGCCCCGCCCTCTGGTCCCAAACCAGATCGGTCCTCACTGAAATCGAAGCCCGCCTGAAACCCTCGATCCTCGCCTGCGGCACGGCTGAAATCGACGGTCTCCTGCGCGGCCTCGATGGCAGCTTCGTCGAACCCGGCCCATCCGGTGCTCCGACGCGCGGGCGGCCTGATGTGCTGCCGACCGGCCGGAACTTCTACTCCGTCGACAGCCGCGCCGTTCCGACGCCTGCAGCCTACGAGCTCGGCAAGAAATCGGCCGAGCTGCTGGTACGCCGTTATGTGCAGGATCACGGCGAGTGGCCGATTTCATTCGGCCTCACGGCTTGGGGCACCTCGAACATGCGCACCGGCGGCGACGACATCGCCCAGGCGCTGGCGCTGATCGGCGTCAAACCGGTCTGGGACATGACTTCGCGCCGCGTCACCGGCTACGAGATCATTCCACCCGCGCTGCTTCGGCGCCCGCGCGTCGACGTGACGTTGCGCATCTCCGGCTTTTTCCGCGATGCGTTTCCAGAGCAGATCGCATTGTTCGACAAGGCGATCCGTGCGGTCGGCATGCTGGACGAGGATGCTGCCGACAATCCGATCGCCGCCCGCATGCGCGGCGAGGTGGCGCGGCTTGCGGCAGCCGGGCTCGACGAGGCCTCCGCCCTGAAACGCGCCGGCTACCGTATCTTTGGCTCGAAACCCGGCGCCTATGGCGCGGGCCTGCAGGCGCTGATCGACGAGAAGGGCTGGGAGCGGCGTGCTGATCTGGCGGAGGCCTATCTCGTCTGGGGCAGCTATGCCTATGGTGCGGCGGAAGAGGGCCGGGCCGAGCGCGGGATCTTCGAGGAGCGGTTGCGCTCGATCCAGGCCGTCGTGCAGAATCAGGACAACCGCGAGCACGACCTGCTCGATAGCGACGACTACTACCAGTTCGAAGGGGGCATGGCGGCTGCGGCCGAACATCTGGGGACCAGTCGCCCGGCGATCTATCACAACGATCATTCGCGGCCGGAAAAGCCGGTCATTCGCTCGCTCGAAGAAGAGATAGGCCGCGTCGTGCGCGGGCGCGTCGTCAATCCGAAATGGATCGACGGCGCCATGCGTCATGGCTACAAGGGTGCCTTCGAGATCGCCGCGACGGTCGACTACCTTTTTGCCTTCGCGGCGACGACCGGTGCTGTCGGCAACCATCACTTCGAAGCGGTCTATCAGGCTTTCGTCGCCGATCCCAAGGTCCGCGATTTCATGGCGGCGAAGAACCCGGCGGCGCTTGCGGAAATGAAGGAGCGGCTGCTCGAGGCGATCGACCGCAATCTCTGGACCCCGCGCAGCAACTCGGCGCGCTTCGACCTTGCGTCAACGCCTCACACTGAAACGGCCAAAATTCGATTGGAAAAATGATGAGCGAAGAACCAGCAGAGACCAGCGAAAAGGACGATGCACGTCACGCCGAAAAGATGGCGAAGAAGAAGGCCGCGCGCGACAAGATCATGGCGACCAAGACGGACGAGAAGGGCCTGATCATCGTCCATACCGGCAAAGGCAAAGGCAAATCCTCGGCTGCCTTCGGCATGATCTTCCGCCACATCGCCCACGGCAAGCCGTCGGCGGTCGTGCAGTTCATCAAGGGTGCGATGTGGACCGGCGAGCGCGATCTGATCGAGAAGCACTTCTCCGACGTCTGCCAATTCCACACCATGGGCGAGGGCTTCACGTGGGAAACGCAGGACCGCGCCCGCGACGTGGCGGCGGCTGCTGCCGCTTGGGAGAAGGCGAAGGAGCTGATTCGCGACGAACGCAATTCCATGGTGCTGCTCGACGAGATCAACATTGCCCTGCGCTACGACTATCTGGACGTCAACGAGGTGATTGCCTTCCTCAAGGCCGAGAAGCCCTACATGACGCACGTCGTACTGACCGGCCGGAACGCCAAGGACGAACTGATCGAGATTGCCGATCTCGTGACCGAGATGGAGCTGATCAAGCATCCGTTCCGCTCGGGCATCAAGGGCCAGCCGGGCGTGGAGTTCTGACGACGCAATCGCGGCTTGGTGATTTGACAGCGGCACGGCTTGCCTCAAGAGTTCTGCCAGTTTTTGAGCGGGCGGAGGGTGCTGTGAAAATGTTGTCGAGCAAGATGAAGGGTCCGGCTGTCGCGGCTGCCGGCTCGCTGTTGATTGCCGTTCTCGGCTTCTCTTCCGCGCATGCGACGATCGTCGATGATTGGAACACGGTCAAGGCACCGGCAGCACCCGAGCTGAAGTCGGTGACGGTCAACAGTTCCGACACGGCGCTTCTGCTGCTCGATTTCAACGGCGCGCAGAATCCCGACAAGGGACCGTGCAACAGCAAGACCAAACCGCGCTGCCTCGCCTCGCTGCCGCAGGTCGAGAAGCTGATGAAAGCGGCTCGCTCGGCAGGGGTGCCTATCATCTACAGTATAACGGCAAATGCCACGCCCGCCGATATCGCGACTGTGCTTGCCCCCAAGGATGGCGACGCAGTCGTGAAGTCTGGCGCCAACAAGTTCATCAATACCGATCTCGAAAAGATACTGGCCGGCAAGGGCATCAAGACCGTGATCGTGACGGGGACCGCATCCGAGGGTGCTGTCCTGAATACGGCCGCCTATGCGGCCCTCAAGGGCATGAATGTCATCTTGCCGGTCGACGGCATGTCGTCCACCGATCCTTACGCCGAGCAATATGTGGCCTGGCACTTCGCCAATGCGCCCGGGGTTTCCGCCAAGACGACGCTGACGAAGATCGACGACATCAAGTTCGAGAAGTCCAACTAGAGACCGAGCCAGACACGTAGCGGATTTACCGGATCGGCGATTAGCTTGATCGCAAAGGCGATGCAGACGACGACGAGCAGCGGCTTGATAAGCCTTGCGCCAATGCGCATGGCAAGCCGTGAGCCTACCTGGGCGCCGAGGAACTGGCAGAACCCCATCAGTAGGCCAATTTTCCAGAGCGTCGCGCCGAAGGAAGCGAAGACGATCAGCGCGCCGACATTCGAGCCGAGATTGAGAAGTTTCGTGTGCGCGGTTGCCTTGAGCATGCCGAAGCCGGCAAGCGTCACGAAGGAGAGCATCAGGAAGGAGCCGGTGCCGGGGCCGAAAACGCCGTCATAAAAGCCGATTGCCGGCACCAGCGTCAGGCCGAATGCAAAAGGCGTTATCCGGCGATGCGTGTCGTTGTCGCTGAGGTTCGGCTTGAAGGCGAAGTAGATCGCGATGGCGACGAGCAGCACCGGCATGACGGCCTGCAGGACTTCACCCGGAACGATGGTCGCGAGTGCTGCGCCGAGCGCGCCGCCCATGACCGCCATCATTGCCATGGGAAGCTGCTCCTGCAGGTTCACATGTCCTTTCTGGGCATAGGCGAGTGTCGCGGAGGCCGCGCCGAACATCGATTGCACCTTGTTCGTGCCAAGCGTCTGCAGCGGCGGAATGCCGGCGATCAGCATCGCAGGCACGGTGATGAGCCCGCCGCCGCCTGCAATGGAATCGACGAAACCGGCAAAGAACGCCGCGATGCAGAGGAGAAGAAGCAGATGAAGGGCGATATCGGGCAAGGCGGGGAACTCGAAAACTGGGGCTGCGCCTTGTTGCATTTCCAGCCTTGGCCTGCAATGGCTGGAGACACATAGACGCGTTATTTCAAGGGCCGATGACCGGGATCAAATTCGATATCTCACACCGCCATGTGCTTGGCCTCGGTTGCGAGCGCGGGACACCGGCCGATGAGGTTCTGACGCTCGCGGCCGAAGCCCTGCGGCTGGCTGGGTTGGCGCCCGGCAATCTTGCGGCGGTAGCCTCCATCGACGGCCGTGCTGAGGAGCCTGCCGTTCTTGAGGCCGCTGCGCGCCTCGGCGTACCGGTGCTGTTTTTCAGCGCCGCACGGCTCGAGGAGGAGACGCCGAGGCTCAAGAACCCTTCCGACGTCGTTTTTGCCCGCGTCGGGTGCCACGGCGTTGCCGAGTCCGCCGCATTGGCCGCCGCCGGTGAGATGGCCGAGCTCGCGGTACCCAAGATAAAATCGCCACACGCCACCGCAGCGATCGCCCGCACGCTGTTGCAGAAAGAATAGCGGGCGTTATGGTGTTGCCACTTCGCTCGCCATCCTCGCGCGTTGGCAAATAGCACTAAAAGGAAATTTCATGCACAAGGTCATTTATGACACCGATCCGGGCGTCGACGACGCCATGGCGCTCCTCTTCCTGCACCGTCATCCGGACATCGATCTGATCGGCATCACGACGGTCTTCGGCAATGCCTCGATCGAGACGACGACGCGCAACGCGCTGTTTTTGAAGCGTGAATGGAATATCCCGGCACCGGTTGCCAAGGGGGCGAATGCAACGATCGATCCGTCCCGGAGGGAGATCGGTTGGCCGACCCACGTCCACGGCGAAGATGGCCTCGGCAATATCGATGTGCCGGAAACCATCGATCTGCCGCTCGATCCGCGTCCGGCCTATAGGTTCATCATCGATACCGTGCGCGCCAATCCCGGCGAGGTAACACTCGTTGCCGTCGGCCGCATGACGAACCTTGCGTTGGCGCTGAGAGAAGATCCGGAGATCGCCAGGCTGGTGAAGGCCGTCGTCATCATGGGCGGCAATTTTTATGTGCACGGCAACGTCTCGCCCGTCGCCGAAGCCAATATCCACGGTGACCCGGAAGCGGCCGACATCGTCATGACCGCGCCCTGGAAGGTGGCCGTCATCGGTCTCGACGTCACCGCCGTCACCACGATGAGCCGCGGCTATCTCGGCGAGATGGCGGCACGCGGCGACGAGGCCGTCAGGCTGCTCGACGCTCTCTCACAAGATTACATCGACTTCTATAAGCATGCGGTCGACGACGGCATGATGGTGCATGACAGCTGCGCCTGCGTCTACCTCGTGGCGCCGGAACTCTTCACGACGATGACCGGCCCGGTTCGCGTCGTCTGCGGTGGTATCGCCGATGGTCAGACGATCTTGAAGCCGGATGGCCGGCGCTTCCCGCCGGGCGAATGGGATGGCCGTCCGAGCCAAATCGTGTGCACCGGCATCGAGTCGGAAAAGGTGATCGGCCTCATTCGCGAAACGCTGCTGCGCGTTTGATGAATTGCGGACCGGCCGGGTCTCCGGCCGGTCCGCTCTTGTCGAATCCGATCAATGGGATGGCGCGCTTTCCTTTCATCCGGATACAGCGTCTTCGAAAATTGAGTCGGCTTCCATTTCGCACCTGCGCCCGGATTCTACGGTTGCCGTTGACCTAGTCTGCCGCCGGGCATAGACCACCAGGATGATTGAAAACGCATTCTTACATCTGCCGGTGCTGGAGCCGGGCAGCGTCTGGCTCGTGGGCGCCGGGCCGGGCGACCCTGGGCTGCTGACGCTGCTTGCCGCAAAGGGAATGGCAGAAGCCGATGCGATCGTTCACGACGCGCTGGTGAATGAGGAATGCCTGAAGCTCGCCCGGCCCGACGCAGTTCTCGAATATGCCGGCAAGCGGGGCGGCAAGCCTTCCGCCAAGCAGCGCGATATCTCACTTCGCCTGGTCGAGCTCGCGCGCGCCGGCAAGCGTGTGCTGCGGCTGAAGGGCGGTGATCCTTTCGTCTTCGGCCGCGGCGGCGAGGAGGCGCTGACGCTGGTCGAGCACAACATTCCGTTCCGCATCGTGCCCGGCATCACGGCGGGTATCGGCGGCCTCGCCTATGCGGGCATTCCCGTCACCCATCGCGACGTCAATCACGCCGTCACCTTCCTGACCGGCCACGATTCCTCCGGCATCGTGCCGGACGCGGTCAACTGGGAAGCGATCGGTCGCGGCTCGCCGGTCATCGTCATGTATATGGCGATGAAGCACATTGCGCAGATCAGCGCCAATCTGATTGCAGCGGGCCGTAAGCCGTCGGAGCCCGTCGCCTTCGTCTGCAATGCGGCCACGCGCGGTCAGCAGGTGCTGGAGACCACACTTGGCGAGGCACCGGCGGCCGTGGCCGCATCCGGCCTTGAGCCGCCCGCTGTCGTCGTCGTCGGCGAGGTCGTGAGGCTGCGCTCCTCGCTTGATTGGCTAGGCGCGCTGGCGGGACGCCGGCTTGAGCCCGATCCGTTCCGGGACACCGAAGGCAGGGTGACGGCATGAGCGGGCTCTTGATCGCCGCGCCGTCTTCCGGTTCTGGCAAAACCACGATCACGCTCGGCCTGCTTCGAGCGCTTCGCAACCGCGGCGTCGCCATCGCCCCCGGCAAGGCCGGCCCGGATTATATCGATCCTGCATTTCACTCGGCAGCCAGCGGAACGCCGTGCCTGAATTTCGATGCCTGGGCAATGCGGCCGGAACTGATTTCCGCCAATGCCGCGCTGCATCGGAGCGGCGACCGCATCCTCGTCATCGAGGCGATGATGGGGCTTTTCGACGGCGCTGCCGATGGCACGGGCTCTCCCGCCAACCTCGCTGCGATGATGGGCCTTTCCGTCGTTCTCGTCGTCGACGCGTCGCGGATGTCGCACTCGGTCGCGCCGCTCGTCACCGGCTTTGCGGGTTTTCGCGCCGATGTCCGCATCGCCGGCGTCATCCTCAACAAGGTAGGCAGCGATCGGCACGAGGCGATGCTGCGCCACGCGTTGGATGCGATCCGCATGCCGGTGGTTGCGGTCATTCGCAGCGACAAGACGCTGGTCCTGCCGGAGCGGCATCTGGGCCTCGTCCAGGCCGGCGAACATCAGGGGCTCGAAGCCTTCATCGAGCATGCGGCCGAGGCAGTCTCGGTCGATTGCAATTTCGAATTTCTTCTGCGGGTCGCGCGGCAGGGCCTCAACACCCCCTCTATCGCCAATATCCGTCGGCTTCCGCCGCTCGGAACTCACATTGCCGTCGCCCGCGATATCGCCTTTGCCTTTTCCTACGAACATATGCTGCTCGGTTGGCGCCGGCGGGGAGCGACGATCTCCTTCTTCTCGCCGCTTGCCGATGAGGCGCCCGCTGCCGATGCCGATGCAATCTACCTGCCCGGCGGCTACCCGGAGCTGCATGCCGGAGAAATCGCAGGCGCCCGGAACTTTCGCCGACGGATGATGGAGGCCGCAGGGCGCGGCACGCGCATCTATGGCGAGTGCGGCGGCTACATGGTGCTCGGAGAAGGGCTGATCGACGCCGATGGCAAACGGCACGAAATGCTCGGCCTGCTGCCGGTCGTCACGAGCTATGAGGAGCGCAGCCGCCACCTCGGTTATCGCCGCGTTCAGCCGGTCGACGAGTCGTTCTTCGGCCACCCGATGACGGCCCATGAATTTCATTTTTCGAATGTCGTCCGGGAAGGCGAGGCCGACCGGCTCTTCCGAGTCCGCGACGCGCTCGGGACCGATCTCGGTGAGGCTGGCCTTCGCCGCGGCCAGATCGCAGGGTCCTACATGCATCTGATCGACCTTGCCGGAGCGCCTGCATGAGCGCTCCGATCGTCCACGGCGGCGGGATCACTGCTGCCGCCGCCGCTTTCGGCGGAAGGCCGGAGGACTGGCTCGATCTGTCGACCGGCATCAACCCATGTCCGGTTGCGCTGCCCGCCATCCCCGCTGCATCATGGCATCGCCTGCCCGACAAGCATCTGGTGCAATCCGCTGTGCTCGCTGCCCGCGACTACTATCGCAGCGGTGCTCTCCTGCCGCTGCCTGTTCCGGGCACGCAATCGGTCATTCAGCTGCTGCCGCGGCTGGTCGAGTCCGGCAGGCGGGTGGCGATCGTTTCGCCGACCTACGGGGAATACCAGAAGGCGTTCGAATCCGCGGGCTTCATCGTGGATATGGTCGATGGCATCGCCGCCATCGATGACGGGCATGCGCTTGCCGTTGTCGTCAATCCGAACAATCCCGATGGCCGAAGCCACGGAGCCGACGAACTGGCCGCGCTGCATAATCGGCTCAAAGGGCAGGGCGGCTATCTCGTTGTCGACGAAGCCTTTGGCGATATGGAATCGGACGGGAGCCTTGCGCCTCTGGCGTCACAGCTTTCAAATCTCGTCATCTTCCGTTCGTTCGGAAAGTTCTTCGGGCTAGCAGGTCTGCGGCTTGGCTTCGTCATCGCAGTCGGCGGGATCCGCGAGCGTTTTGAGGATTGGCTTGGCCCCTGGGCGGTATCCGGTCCGGCGCTATCGCTTGCCGCATCCCTGCTGCGGGCGGATACCGGCCCGATTGTCCGCAGGATCGCCGAGCGCCATGATGCGCTGCAGGACGTGCTGAAAAGGTCCGGTTTGAAAATCGCCGGCGGCACTGCGCTCTTTGCACTCGTTGAAGACGGCCGTGCAGGCGACATTCACACACACCTCTGCCGCCATCATATTCTCGTCCGCAAGTTTGACTATGCGCCGGATTGGCTGCGCTTCGGCCTCTCGCCCGATCCTGTCGCCGACCAGAGACTGGCGGCCGCTTTGGAAAGCTTCGACGGATGATGATCGACGAAAATCTCCTTGTCCTTTTGCTGGCGCTCCTGCTGGATTGGATTGTCGGTGATCCCGATTGGCTCTGGTCGCGGAGTCCGCATCCCGTCGCCATCTTCGGCAAGGCGATCTCGCATTTCGACCGGCAATTCAACAGCGAGACGCTGACGAAGGCCGAGCGGCGGCTGAACGGCACCGTTTCCATCACCATTTTGCTTGCGCTTAGTGCCGCCGCAGGTGTTGTGCTTCATGAGTTTTTCGGCCTGCTCGGCTTTGTCGGTATTCTGCTCGAGGTCGTCTGCGTCGCCATCCTGCTCGCGCAGAAGAGCCTTTCGGACCATGTGTCTGCTGTGGCGGACGCCCTGCGCGGAGAGGGAATCTTCGCCGGCCGCAAAGCCGTCTCGCGCATTGTCGGCCGCGATCCCGAAATCCTGGATGAGGCGGGCGTGTGTCGTGCTGCGATCGAAAGTCTCGCCGAAAACTTCTCCGATGGCGTCGTTGCGCCGGCCCTCTGGTATGCATTGCTCGGGCTGCCCGGACTGTTCATGTACAAGATGTTGAATACCGCCGACTCCATGATCGGCCACAAGTCGGACAAGTATGTGGATTTCGGCTGGGCGGCGGCGCGCCTCGATGATGTCGCAAACTGGCCTGCCGCACGTCTTTCGATTCTGCTGATCGCCGCAGGAGCCTGGCTTCGGCGCGGAGGGCGCGCCTGCCGCGACGCCTTCAAGATTGCGATCCGCGACGGCGGCCTTCACCGGTCGCCAAATTCCGGCCGGCCTGAAGCGGCGATGGCCGGAGCACTGAATATTCAACTTGCGGGTCCGCGTGTCTATTCCGGCATCCTGGTCAAGGAGCCGATGATCAACGGCGGCGGTCGCGCCATTGCTACCGTCGAAGATGTCGAAGATGCTCTTGGGGTATTCAACGCGAGTTGCATGGTACTGGCGATCGCTGTGTTTCTGATTTTCTTTGCCCTGCTCTGAGGCACGCGTCATCACTGGTAAAATGCGGATGGCGCTTCCGAAAGCCGGCCTGCGCGGCTCCCGGCGCTTTGCTGCTTTGCTGTTTCGGCAACAGCTGTACGCCAAAATTTAGAGCAGACCGTCCGAAAGCATTGGCTTTTGAACCGGATTTGCCTATGAGGGGGATAAATCCGTCATTCAAAGAGGTACAGTGCGTGACCGCTACATTCGATAAAGTCGCCGACATCATAGCCGAAACCAGCGAGATCGACCGCGACACGATCAAGCCGGAAAGCCATACGATCGACGACCTCGGTATCGATAGCCTCGACTTCCTCGATATCGTTTTCGCCATCGACAAGGAATTCGGCATCAAGATCCCGCTCGAAAAGTGGACGCAGGAAGTCAACGAGGGCAAGGTTTCCACCGAAGAATACTTCGTGCTGAAGAACCTTTGCGCCAAGATCGACGAGCTTCGCGCCGCCAAGGCCTGAACGCTACCGCTGAATTTTTTTCCGCCCTGCCTCTGCGAACCGTAGCGGCCGGGCGGTTTTGTTCCTAACTAGGCGTCTTCGGCGGTTTCTTTTCCGCCGGGCCGGAGGATCCGATGCTGCTGGAATATTTCCAGATGATTGACCGCATAGAAACGGTTGACCTCGAAAAGGGGACGCTCAAGGCACGTTCGGTCGTGCCGGCGAAAAGCCCTGTCTTTGAAGGCCATTTTCCAGGCATGCCGCTCGTTCCGGGCGTTCTTCTCATCGAAACCATGGCGCAGGCATCCGGCATGCTGGTGCTGGCGGCGACAGACTTTGCCGCGATGCCCTTCTTGATGTCGGTCGATGGCGCCAAGATGCGCACCTTTGTCGAGCCCGAGGCGGTTCTCGACATCGAGGCGGTTCTGGAGCATGACGGGTCTGGCTTTGCCGTGACCAAGGCCAAGATCACGAGCGGCGGCAAGAAGGTCTGCGATGCGCAATTGAAGCTGCGTACCATGCCTTTCAGTGAGATTCCGCTTGGCGATATCGTGAAGAAGCGCGCGAGCGAAGTAGGCCTTATGGATGCAATCGCTCGACAGGGAGTGAAGGGATGAGCAAGGCTCAAAATGATGTCGTCATTACCGGCGTTGGTATTGTCACCTGTCAGGGCGTCGGCACGGAGGCGCATGTCGCGCTGCTGACTGCCAGCCGCGCGCCGGAGCCGGTCGTCGAGGCCGAGAAGTTCAAACCTTATCCGGTCCACCCGCTGCCCGAAATCGACTGGTCAGAGCAGATCGCCAAGCGAGGCGATCAGCGGCAGATGGAAAACTGGCAGCGGATCGGCGTCTTTGCCGCCGGCCTCGCGCTCGATGACGCAGGTTTCAAGGATGATGCGGCGGCCTGCGGCACCATGGACATGATCGTGGCGGCCGGCGGCGGCGAGCGCGACATCAATGTCGATACGCTGATCGTCGACGAGGGCCTGAAGCGCAATGACCGCGAGCTGCTGCTCAATGAGAAGTTGACCACGGAACTGCGTCCGACGCTCTTTCTGGCGCAGCTTTCCAACCTGCTCGCCGGCAATATCTCGATCGTGCACAAGGTCACCGGCTCCTCGCGTACCTTCATGGGCGAGGAAGCGGCCGGCATCTCCGCCGTCGAGACTGCATTCTACCGGATCAAGTCCGGCGAGTCCTCGCATGCGCTTGTCGGCGGCGCTTTTGCCGCCGAGCGCCAGGACATGATCCTGCTCCCGGAATCGATCGGTGCCCACGCGCAGGGCAATTGGGCTCCCCTTTGGTCCCGCAAGGACGGTGAAGGCGGCGGCATGATCCTGGGAACGGCGGGTGCGTTCCTCGTGCTCGAATCGCGCAAGCACGCCGAAGAGCGCGGCGCTCATATCTATGCCACGGTCGATTCCATCGAAGGCGATCGCGGGAGCCGCAATGCCGGAAACTTCGAAGCCCGCCTCGAGCGCCTGCTTCGGCCAGCGAAGGCGCTGCCGCCGGAAAGCACCGCCATCTTCTCGGGCTCGACCGGCATGCATGATCTGGCGGCACGCGAGAAGGCGGTTCTCGAGCACCAGCTTCCGGGCGCGGCCGTCCGCGGCTTCGGCGGCGTTTCCGGCCATGCCATAGAAGCGCAGTTTACCCTTGGCCTTGCTTTCGCTGCACTCGCCGTTGATAGAAAAGCCAAGGTTCCGCCTTTCGACGCCGCTCAGGAAAAGCCGATGAGCGCGGGTACAACCGCGGCCGTCGTCACCACGGTCGGCCACCAGCGCGGCGAAGGTGTCGCCGTTCTTTCCGCGGAAGCGTGAGGAGTGATCAAATGACAGAATCTGCTTACAAGGATCATCTCGGCCGTCCGATCGTCGCGGTCACCGGCATGGGCATCATCACCTCGCTCGGCCAGGGGCTCAAGGACAACTGGGAGGCTTTGACGTCCGGCACCTCCGGCATCCATGAGATCACGCGCTTCCCGACCGACGGACTCTCGACCCGCATCGCCGGCACGGTCGATTTCATCGACATTCCGGTGCCAAACGCCGTCGAACGGTCCTACGCGCTCGCTCGCGAAACGACGATCGAAGCGCTGGCCGACGCCGATATCTCCGGTGACTTCAACGGTCCGCTGTTCCTGGCGGCTCCACCGATCGAGCCGGAATGGAGCGCGCGCTTCGACCTCGGCGACCGTTCGCCACCGTCCGACCATGCAGGCGACGTCTACGAACGCTTCCTTGCGGCCATGCGCAAGCGCACCGACGCGGCATTTCACGAGGCGGCGCTCTTTGGTGCGATCTCCGAACGTCTCGCCGACCGTTTCGGCACGCGCGGCCTGCCGGTGACGCTGTCGACCGCCTGTGCATCCGGCGCGACAGCCATCCAGCTCGGCATCGAAGCGATCCGGCAGGGCCGTACCGACCGCGCGCTTGCCGTTGCCACCGACGCTTCGCTGAGTGCGGAAGCCCTCATCCGCTTCTCCCTGCTTTCGGCGCTTTCGACGCAGAACGATCCGCCGACTAGGGCATCGAAGCCGTTCAGCAAGGATCGCGACGGTTTCGTCATCGCCGAGGGTGCCGCGACGCTCGTGCTGGAATCACTGGAGGCCGCCATTGCACGCGGCGCCAAGGTGCTCGGCATCATGAAGGGTGCGGGCGACAAGGCCGACTCCTTCCATCGCACGCGCTCCTCGCCGGATGGCGGGCCTGCGATCGCTACAATCCGCGCAGCGCTCGCGGATGCGGGCATCGACCACACCGAAATCGGCTACATCAACGCGCACGGCACCTCGACGCCGGAGAACGACAAGATGGAATATGCCTCCATGCTCGCCGTCTTCGGCGACCGCATGCCCGCCATTCCGCTATCGTCCAACAAGTCGATGATCGGCCATACGCTGACGGCGGCCGGTGCGGTCGAAGCGGTCTTCTCGCTGCAGACCATGCTGACCGGCACGCTGCCGCCGACGATCAACTACAACAATCCGGATCCGGCGATCGTCCTCGATGTCGTGCCGAACAAGAAGCGTGCGCAACAGGTTTCCGCCGTGCTTTCGAACTCGTTCGGATTCGGTGGACAGAACGCCAGCCTTGTCATGGCGCTCGAACCGGCTTAAGCGGTTCCCGAAAGATAAGAGAGATAAAACGCCTTCGAGGCGAAAGGTTTTCTATGCGCGCTTTGCAACTGGTCGACGACCGCAAGCTTGAGATCACTGACCTGCCGGAGCCGGACGCTCCGGCCGCAGGCGAGGTGACGCTGCGCGTCAAGGCGGTCGCCCTCAACCATATCGATGTCTGGGGCTGGCGCGGCATGGCATTTGCCAAGCGCAAGATGCCGCTCGTCATCGGTGCGGAGGCCTCGGGCGTCGTGGAAGCCATCGGGCCTGGCGTCGCGAATGTTCTGCCCGGCCAGCTCGTCGCCATCTACGGCGCGCGCACCTGTGGTCTCTGCCGTCCGTGTCGCGAAGGCCGCGACAATCTCTGTGAACACGTTTCCGGCGTGCACGGCTTCCATCTCGACGGCTTCGCGCAGGAAAAGGTGAACCTCCCCGCCCGCCTTCTCGTTCCGGCACCTCCCGGCGTCGATGCTGTTGGCGCCGCCCTTGCGCCGGTCACCTTCGGTACTGTCGAGCATATGCTGTTCGACAATGCCAAGCTCGAGCCGGGCGAGACGATCCTCGTTCATGCCGGCGGCTCCGGCATCGGCACGGCCGCGATCCAACTCGCGAAGAAGATCGGCTGCACGGTGATCACCACCGTTGGCTCGGACGACAAGATCGAGAGGGCGAAGGCCCTTGGTGCCGATCACGTCATCAATTATCGGACGGACCGCTTCGAGGGCGTTGTGCGCAAGCTCACCAAGAAGAAAGGCGTCGACGTCGTCTTCGAACACGTAGGCAAGGATACCTGGGCCGGCTCGATGCTTTGCCTCAAGCGGGGCGGCCGCCTGGTCACTTGCGGCTCGACCTCCGGCGTTTCCACCGAGATGAACCTCATGATGCTCTTCCAGCAGCAGCTGAAGCTCCTGGGCTCCTTCGGCTGCCGCATGGAAAATATGGCGGACGCCATGCAGAAGATGGGGCGTGGCCTCGTTCATCCGGTCATCGATACCGAGGTCGGCTTCGATGACATCGACCGCGCGCTCGAGCGGATGGAGTCTCGGCAGATCTTCGGCAAGATCATCCTGAAGATGGACTGAGCCTGTGAAGCTCTTCATCACCAGGATCGTTCTGAAGCTGGAGCGTTTTCGCCAATGGCTGATCGCTCAGCTGATGTTCGGCTTCCTGAATTTCCTGAAGATTTTTCCGGCCGACGGGGCGATCTCTTTTGCCGATTGGCTGACGCGCAAGATCGGTCCACACACGCCCCGTCACAAGCTGATGCTCTTCAATCTGCGCAATGCCTTTCCCGAAAAGAGCGATGCGGAGATCGAAGCGATCGCCGTGGCAAGCTGGGGCAATATGGGGCGTCTGGCGGCGGAGTACGTGTTCCTAGATCGGTTGTTCGATTACGACTACTACCGGCCCGAGCCCGGCCGGGTGGAGGTTTCGGGCATTCCGATTTTCATGGAACTGCGGGACAATCCGCGCCCGTTCATCGTGTTCACCGGACATACCGGCAACTTTGAACTCCTGCCGGTGGCGGGCGCCGCTTTCGGCCTGCAGGTGACGGTACTGTTCCGCCCGCCGAACAACCCTTATGTCGCCCAGAAAATCTTCGATTTCCGCAGCACCCGCATGGGCAAGCTCGTACCGTCGCATGCCGGCTCATCCTTTGCGCTGGCCCGCCAGCTCGAAGCCGGGCAGGGCGTCGGCGTCCTTGTCGACCAGAAGTTCCGCAAGGGGCTGAAGACCAAGTTCTTTGGCCTGAATGTCAAGACGAACCCGCTGCTGCCGAAACTCGTACGGCAGTTCAATTGCGATGTGTATCCCGCACGCTGCATCCGGCTGCCTGGCAACCGCTACCGGTTGGAGATCGAGCCGAAGCTCGAAATGCCCCGTGACGAGAAGGGCAATCTCGACGTTACGGCGACTGCTCAGATGTTGAACGACAAGGTTGAGAGCTGGGTGCGGGAATATCCCGCGCAATGGCTTTGGTACCACGACCGCTGGAAGGTAAAGCACGAAATTCTTAATTGAAGAGGTGCATCCCCTTATATTTCATCCATTAAAATTCGATCCGACGTCGCGTTGAATATGAACGCTGTTCATGTTAGCCCTTCTACTAAGGCGAGTAGCGGCGTGCGTGAAGATGTGGCGTGCGTTGCATTTCGCTAAAGCAGGTATAAGTTGAATCTCTTAGAGAAACGAGCGACCTGGGGGGCGCCTTGCTTGAACTTTTGCAAGCTTTTACATCGCGGTGCACGCAGATCGAGGAAGCCATACGCGTCGGCGACGATGTGCGTGTTGCAACTCTAGATTGCGATATCGAACCTCTGGTTCAAGTGATCCTGAACTATAATGCTGCAACCTTGCTGGAAATGTGCATGCAGCTCCAATTTGTCGCCCACTTGTTGCAACAGGAGGTCGACGAGGGCA
Source organism: Rhizobium sp. SVR5-9E (assembly GCF_056755095.1). NCBI lineage: Bacteria > Pseudomonadati > Pseudomonadota > Alphaproteobacteria > Hyphomicrobiales > Rhizobiaceae > Rhizobium > Rhizobium sp. SVR5-9E. The sequence continues at coordinate 15,732 of NZ_JBNDHS010000070.1, forward strand.
CCAGCGTCAGCAATCATGCGGCAGTCCTCACGTCACTGCTCAATCGCTACTTCGGAGCGCCGCGGCGCCGGGAAGTCGTGTCTCCGCAACAAATCCCGTTGGCGTCACCAAAGCGCTACATGCCCGATATCGACAATGGGAATTTTCTGAACTGGGCAATTCTGGAAACGTTGCCTGATCGCGTTGCCGTAGTTACACCCGATTACCGGTATCTTTATTCCAATCAGGTCAATTGCGCATATCTCGGACGCAAGCCGATCGATATGGTCGGTCGGCACGTGATGGAGTTTATCGGCGAGGAGCGGTTCCTGGCACGGTCGAAGGTCAACTTCGATGCCTGCTTCGCCGGTCAGCTCGTCGATTTCTACTACGAGCAGCGCAACGGAAGCAGGAGCGTGCGCTGCCGCATGTCGCCGTTGCGTGATTCGTCGGGGCAGGTTCTGGGGGCGCTTGTGGTGATCGAAACCGCTGCGGCCGCTGCAGTTTCATCAATCGCAGCCTAGGCTAGACCTTGCTCCACACTGCGAGCTCGTACCCGTCCCTGTCGAGGAAATGAAATCGCCTGCCGCCCGGAAAGGCGGTGATCGGCTTTGCGATCGTGCCTCCGGCGCGCTCCACCTTCGATACGGCTTCCTCGAGATTGTCTGCGTAAAGGATCACGTACGGGCCGCCGGGGCGCGGCGGCGCGAGATTGGTGAAACCGCCCTTCAGGCGGCCGTCATCGAACTCACAGTAATTGGGACCGTAATCCGTGAAACGCCAACCGAATGCATCCCCGTAGAAGCTCTTTGCCGCCGCTATATCGGTAACGTTGAATTCGACGTAGTCGATCTTCAGGTCGTTTGCGCTCTTTTCCATGGAATTACATCTCCATCAATGATTTCAAGGCGCCGAGATCTTTCTGCACGTGGGCCGTATCGGCTGCGAACTGCTCGTCCGTCATGCCTGGCTGTCTCAACAGTGTAAACATCACCTCGCAGCCGCTGCCATTCGGGACGATTCGCAAAGCGTTGTAGACCCGCAGCCCGCTTTCGATCGTAACCGTATGGTCGATCACGCCGAACTCATTACGTGGAACAAAGCTCACCCGCACTGATCCAAGAACGCCGTGCGCGATCCAGTCGTTTCCATCCGGCTCGAGACCCGAGGCCAGTCCGGATGCCCAGAGCGGCATGTTCTCCGGCTTGCCGGCAAAGTCGTAAACGTCCTTCCAGTTGCGATCGACCGAGCAGTGAACGATTTTGGCGGGCAGGGTGCTCATCTTGCTTTCCTCGGCGTCTCCTCGGCTTACTGTAGCAGAGGAAAGGCTCCATGTTGGGAAAAGTTGATCCGGCGCCGGCAGACCGATTGGCGGCCTTCCGTACTTGCCGTTTTGGCCGGAGAGTGCCACAACACCGGTCCGGAATGACACATCGGAGGTGTATCGTGGAAAAGGCAGAAATCGGGCTGATCGGCCTTGCCGTCATGGGTTCCAATCTGGCGCTCAACATTGCGGAAAAAGGCAACAAGATAGCGGTCTTCAACCGCACTCCTGAGAAGACGGATGAATTCTACGAAAGCGCCGGCGATCTGAAGAAGCAGATCATCCCCTGCAAGACGATCGAGGAGTTCGTTGCCGCGATCCGCCCGCCGCGCCCGATCATTATCATGATCAAGGCAGGTGATCCGGTCGATCAGCAGATGGAGGCGCTGCGCCCGCATCTGGAGAAGAACGACATCATGATCGATGCAGGCAACGCCAACTTCCGCGATACGGTTGCCCGCTTCGATCGCCTCAAGGATACAGGCCTCACCTTCATCGGCATGGGCGTTTCCGGCGGCGAGGAAGGTGCCCGCCACGGCCCGTCGATCATGGTCGGCGGAACCGAAGACTCCTGGAAGCGCGTGGAGAAGGTTCTCACCTCGATTGCAGCCAAGTACAATGGCGATCCCTGCGTCGCCTGGCTTGGCAACGATGGCGCCGGCCACTTCGTCAAGACAATCCATAACGGCATCGAATACGCCGACATGCAGATGATCGCCGAAATCTACGGCATCTTCCGCGACGGCCTCGGCAAGGATTCGCAGGAGATCAGCAAGATCTTCGGTCAGTGGAACAAGGGCCGCCTGAACTCCTACCTGATTGAGATTTCCGAGAAGGTGCTCGCCGCTACCGATCCGATCTCCAAGGGCTCGATGGTCGACATGATCCTCGACAAGGCCGGCCAGAAGGGTACCGGCAAGTGGTCGGCGATCGAAGCGCAGAACATGGGTATTCCGGCGACCGCCATCGAGGCTGCCGTCGCCGCCCGCAGCATCTCCTCGATGAAGGAGCAGCGTGAAGCTGCCGAGAAGATCTTCGGCAAGCCAGAATACAAGTTCCCGATCGCTTACGGTCCGGAACTCGACAAGGATTTGGAGCTGGCACTGTTTGCCGCAAAGATCGGCGCCTACGCGCAGGGCTTTGCCGTCATGGCGGAAGCCTCCCGCGAGTTCAACTGGTCGCTGCCCATGCCCACGATCGCGAAGATCTGGCGCGCCGGCTGCATCATCCGCTCACAGTTCCTCGATGAGATCACCAGTGCCTTCACCAAGGCCCCGGATGCGGCAAACCTCATCGTGACGCCGGCCTTTTCGGAGATGGTCAAGGAATCGGTCCCGGCGCTCCGCCGCGTCGTGGCAGCTGCCCTCCAGGCTGGTCTGCCTGTGCCGGCGCTCACCTCGGCGCTCACCTATTTCGACGCCTACCGCCAGGGTCGCGGCACTGCCAACCTCATCCAGGCGCAGCGTGACTTCTTCGGCGCGCATGGCTTCGACCGTGTCGACGGCAAGGATTTCCATCACGGACCGTGGGGGAGCGGTGCGGCGAGCTTCTGAAGGTTGCGTTTTATGAATTGAAGGAAAGCCCGGCTTCGGTCGGGCTTTTTTATTGCCGTATCCTCCGTCATTCCGGTGCTTGTCACAGGAAGCCAGCCAACGCGCGTCTGCGCGATGAATGACTTATTTTTCTTCAGGTAGGAGAGTTTCCCGCGCCCATGGACATGGGCGCATTGGATTCCTGTGACAAGCACAGGAATGAGGGAGCGCGCTCGCGTCTCAGGTCGGGAGGCAGCCTCCCATCAAGCTTATTTCCCATCCGGCCAGACCGGTTTGCTGATGCTTTGCAGCAGCTCGGGCTCGATGCCGTCAATGCGTGCGATCACGGCCTTCGCCATTTCCCGGCCTGCATGGCGAACGTCTTCGTAGGCGGTAATGATCTCCGGCCTGATCCAGTTCAGGATCGGCGCGGATTGTTTCGAGACCATGTCGATATCGTAGCCCACGCGCTTTCCCGCGGCTTCGATGCCGGCATTGACGGCGATGGCCGCACTTCCCGCCGAGCAGACGATGCCGTCGGGGGCGCTGGATGATCGCATCAGCGTTTCAACGGCGTTCTTGATCTCCTCCAGCGGCGCATCGATGTTGACGCGCAGCGGCACCTCGTCGGCGCCGTAGTCGTGAAGGCCCGTCTGGAAACCGATGCGCGTATGGGCGTAGTAAGTCAGCTTGCTTGGCGGCTGGAGCAGGGCGATATGCCTGCGGCCACGGTTGACAAGCTTCTTCACCGCCTCGTGGGCGAAGGCCTCGTTGTCGAAATCGTGATAAGGGTGCACCAGCCCCCCGTCGGTCCGTCCGTGGGTCGCGAACGGCATGTTCTGCTCGACAAGAAGCCGTACGCGCGGATCGTCGGGCTCGATACGGGAAATGATGACGCCGTCGGCAGAGCCGGTGTCCAGGATGTAGCGCACCGGCAGCATCGGGTCCTTGCTATGCGAATGCGGCGTGACGACGATGTGGTAGGGCGTGCCGGTCAGGACTTCGGATATGCCGAAGACCATCTGGCTGCTGAAACCCATGATCTCTTCATCGATGCTGAGGACGAGCGCGATGACGTTGGTCTTGCCGGTTCGAAGGCGTACGCCCGCGCGGTTCGGCTGATAACCGAGCTGGCGCGCCACCATGCGTACGCGCTCCTTGGTTTCCGCGCCGATATCCGGTGCATCCTTGAGCGCCCGCGAGACCGTGGTGATGCCCAGCCCTGTCATGAAGGCGATTGTCTTGAGCGTCGGCCGTTCGCGTTGCAAGCCCGATGCCGCTCCCCCCAGATTTCCCTTGCTTTCCATTCCTTTACGCCACCTCGCGCGATTTCGATCCGCTTATAGAATGTTTTGCGCGGCGCTGTAAGCACGCCCTCTGCTAAAGCCGGTGCTTACTCGCGAGGAGAAATCTGTAACGATACAGTCGGAATGTCGAGAACTTTTTCCTGGTTGCAATGCAGCATTCTCTGCTCAAGATGTGATTTGAATGCCGACAATAAAGTTTTCGCGTGTGCGAAACAGATTTTCTGCAAAGGCTGTCATGCATATAAAAAATATCACATAATATCAATTAATTACATGCATTCACGCGGGTCTGTCGCCGCCGCGAAACGCAGTACGATCGACGCAAGATAGCGAGATCCAGACAGCCGTTTATAGCCGCGGGAGCTGTCCAGGAAAATTTTTTGTGGGCGGGCGGTTGCGCCAAAATATCGATTGAACTAAGTTTTTCCGGCAACGTTTCAGTGAGGGAGGAGAACTCATGAGGTTTCGTTCGTTTGCGGCAGTGCTTGCCGCGTCGGTGGCGCTTCCGCTCGGTGCGGCCCACGCAACCGATCTTGAAGTCACCCATTGGTGGACATCCGGCGGTGAAGCCGCCGCCGTCAAGGTTCTTGCCGATAGCTACAATGCGCTCGGCGACAACAAGTGGGTCGATGGCGCGATTGCCGGTTCCGGCACCACCGCCAATCCAATCATCATCAGCCGTATTCTCGGTGGCAATCCGATGGGCGCGACCCAGATGAATACCGGCCGCGACGCCGAAGAGCTCATCAAGGCCGGCCTCATGACCGACCTGACGCCGCTCGCCGAGGCGGAGCACTGGAAGGACGTTATCCGTCCGGCGAAGCTGCTCGACGCCTGCACCTACGAAGGCAAGATTTATTGCGTGCCTATCAACATTCACTCCTGGCAGTGGATGTGGGTTAACCGCCACGTCTTCGAAGACAACGGCATGGCTGTTCCGAAGAACTGGGAGGAACTTGCAGCCGACGCGTCGAAGCTCAAGGAGAAAGGCGTCACCCCGCTTGCGACGGGTGCCCCGTGGCAGGTCGAAGGTATCCGTAACGTCATGCAAGCCGGTATCGGCGGCAAGGAACTCTACCTCGCCATCAACGACAAGAAGAGCGAGGAAGCCATCCGCAGTGATCAGAACCGCAAGGTATGGGAAGCTTTCGCCCAGGCCCGCGACATGGTCGATCCGTCCTATTCCGGCCGCGACTGGAACGTCGCCACCAACATGGTGATCGAGGGCAAGGCTGCCGCTCAGATCATGGGCGATTGGGCGCAGGGCGAATTCGGTGTGGCGAAGAAGGTGGCAGGCACGGATTATGATTGCCTTCCCGGCCTCGGCTACAACCCGCAGCTCGATACGGGCGGCGATGCCTTCTACTTCCCGAAGAACAGCAATCCTGACGTGACCAAGGCGCAGCTCGAACTCGCCAAGATGCTTCTTTCCAAGGAAGTCCAGGTCAAGTTCAACCTCGTCAAGGGTTCGCTGCCGGTGCGCGGCGATGTCGATCTCAATGCGGCCAATGCCTGCATGAAGAAGGGCATCGAGATCCTTTCCAACCTCGACAACGTTCTGCCTTCGACCGAGCAGATGCTCGACTCCGATACGCAGGGCCAGCTGCAGGATCTCGCGCTCGAGTTCTTCAGCTCCAAGATGTCCGTGGATGACGCGATCGACCGTCAGGTCGATATCATCTCACAGGCCCAGTAAGGCCATAGACGCTCTTACGACTTGAGACGGCTTACGGGCGCGGGCGCTAGTCCGCCCGCGCCTGCGCCGCCCACAGGAGGTATCGATGGCTCACCCCGGCCGGCCGTTTGGCCTGTTGCGCAACCTCAATGCGAAGATCGCGGCAATCCCGATGATGCTGACGGTCATCGTGATTTTCATCGGTTGCACGCTCTGGACCGTTTTCTACTCATTCACGTCGTCGCGACTGCTGCCGACAACCGATTTCGTCGGCTTCGATCAGTACCGGCGTCTGTTCGGCAGTGCGCGCTGGAACCAGTCGGTCATCAACCTTGCGACCTATGGCATCTGCGTACTGACATTCGTCTTCGTCATCGGTTTCCTGCTGGCCGTTCTCATCGATCAGAAGATCCGGTTCGAGAACACGTTCCGCACGATCTTTCTCTATCCGTTCGCGCTGTCGTTCATCGTCACGGGGCTCGTCTGGCAGTGGATTCTCGATCCCAGCCTCGGCGTCCCGAAGGTCCTCAACGATCTCGGCCTTCCGGGCGGCAGCCTGGCCCTGCTCGGCGACAAGAACACCGTCATTTATGCGCTGGTCGTCGCTGGCCTCTGGCAGGGGACGGGACTTGTCATGGTGCTGATGCTTGCGGGTCTGCGCGGTATCGATTCCGAAATCTGGAAGGCCGCCCGCGTCGACGGCATCCCGGCATGGCGCACCTATCTCTTCATCATCATTCCGATGATGCGCGGCGTCTTTGTCACAACACTCGTCATCGTCGCCTCGGGCATCGTGCGCGTCTATGACCTCGTCGTCGCGATGACGCAGGGCGGACCTGGTTTCGCATCGGAAGTGCCTGCCAAATACGTCTATTCGTTCATGTTCGAGCGCGCCAATCTCGGGCAGGGGCTTGCGGCATCCACCGTGATGCTGGTCACCGTCTTCATCATCCTGGTTCCGTGGGCTCTCTCCGAGTTCCGCCAGAAACGATCCTGAGGAGCCCGATCATGGCAGTTATCTCTGCGGACGAACCGTTTGGTGCAAAGCCGAGGCGCATGTTCGCACCGTCGACCATCATCCTCTACAGCGTGCTTACGGTCGCCGCGCTCTACTATCTCCTTCCGCTTTACGTGATGGTCGTCACGTCTCTGAAAGACATGACCGAAATCCGCATGGGCAACATCTTCGCTCCGCCGGTGCAGATCACCTTCGAACCCTGGGTCAAGGCATGGAGCCAGGCCTGCACCGGTCTCGAATGCTCCGGCATCAGCGTCGGTTTCTGGAAGTCGGTGAAGATCACCATTCCGAGCGTCATCATCTCGGTGGCGATCGCTTCCGTGAATGGCTACGGGCTCTCCTACTGGCGCTTCAAAGGGTCGGAAGTGTTCTTCACGATCCTGCTCTTCGGCGCCTTCATCCCCTATCAGGTGATGCTCTATCCGCTTGTCATCATCATGCGCGAGCTCGGCATCTTCTCGACCATCTGGGCGGTCGTCCTGGTGCACACGATCTTCGGCATGCCGATCAATACGCTGCTCTTCCGCAACTATTTCGCGTCGCTGCCGCCCGAGCTCTTCAAGGCCGCGCGTGTGGACGGGGCCGGATTCTGGCAGGTGTTCTTCCGCATCATGCTGCCGATGTCGCTGCCGATCTTCGTCGTGTCGATGATCATCCAGATCACCGGCATCTGGAACGACTTCCTGTTCGGCGTAATCTTCGCCGGCAACCAGAATTTCCCGATGACGGTGCAGCTCAACAACATCGTCAACGCCGTCCAGGGCGTGAAGGAATACAATGTCAACATGGCCGCAACGCTGCTTACCGGCGCCGTTCCGCTTATCGTCTACTTCGTCTCCGGGCGTCTCTTCGTTCGCGGTATCGCCGCCGGCGCAGTGAAAGGTTGATCCATGCAAACAAGCGTTTCCATCAAAGATCTGTCGCTGAATTTCGGCGCCGTCAGCGTTCTCAAGGATCTGAACCTCGACATCAACGACGGAGAATTCCTGGTGCTGCTCGGTTCGTCCGGTTGCGGCAAGTCCACCCTGCTCAACTGCATCGCGGGACTACTCGATGCATCCGCGGGGCAGATCTTCATCAAGGGCAAGAACGTCACCTGGGAGGAGCCGAAGGATCGCGGCATCGGCATGGTGTTCCAGTCCTATGCGCTCTATCCGCAGATGAGCGTCGAGAAGAACCTCTCCTTCGGTCTTCGCGTTGCGAAGGTGCCGCAGGTCGAGATCGAGAAGCGCGTGGCTCGTGCTGCCGAAATTCTGCAGATCCAGCCGCTCTTGAAGCGCAAGCCCGCCGAGCTTTCCGGTGGGCAGCGGCAGCGCGTAGCGATCGGCCGTGCCCTGGTGCGCGACGTCGACGTATTCCTCTTCGACGAGCCGCTCTCGAACCTCGATGCCAAGCTCCGTTCGGAACTGCGCGTCGAGATCAAGCGGCTCCACCAGTCGCTGAAGAACACGATGATCTACGTGACCCACGACCAGATCGAGGCGCTGACGCTCGCCGATCGCATCGCGATCATGAAAAGCGGCATCATCCAGCAGCTCGACGATCCGACGACGATTTACAACAAGCCGCGCAACCTTTTCGTTGCGGGCTTCATCGGCTCGCCCTCGATGAATTTCCTCAATGGCGAGTTGACCAGAAAGGGCGACAGGCCGGCGTTTATCGCAAACGGCGTCAGCTTCTCGCTCGAGGGCTATGAAGCGGCAGAACCGCTGCAGGCGGGCCGCAAGGTCGTTCTTGGGGTGCGTCCGGAACACATCAAGGTCGATGAAAATCTCGGCCCCGAAGTGCACGATGCCACCGTCGACATCGAGGAGCCGATGGGCGCCGACAACCTTCTGTGGCTGAAGCATGCGGGCCATACGATGTCGGTCCGCATCAACGGCGCGCGCCGCTTCAAGGCGGGGACGCCGGTGAAGCTCAGTTTCGACATGTCGCTGGCATCGCTTTTCGACGCCGAAACGGAAAAGCGGATCTGAATCGCAATGCGGGGCGGGGCCGCAAGCTCCGCCTGATCTTCAATCGGCCAGCCGGCCGTCCAAGTTCGGCCGCATCCTCCCAGGCGGCCTACCAGGGTAATGTCATGACTTCCTTGCCGAAGAACGCCTCCAGTATCGATCTGTCCGGTGCCTGGCACCTCGCTTCCGCCGATGGCGAGATCAGGAGCGTGATGACGCTACCCGGCGACGTCCATACCGCGCTTCACTCCGCAGAACTCATTCCCGACCCGTATTTCGGCCGCAACGAAGAGCAGGTGCAGTGGGTTGCGCACAAGGACTGGGTGATCGAGCGGAGCTTTTCGCTACCGGACACCGAGGGCGACTGGTATCTCGATATCGATTACCTCGACACCGTCGCATCGGTCTTCGTCAACGGCTTGCTGGCACTCTCGGCTGACAACTGCTTCCGCCGCTACCGGCCGGATGTTTCAAGCATGCTGAAAGCGGGCGACAACACGATCCGCATCATCCTGCATTCGAGCATCACCGCCGGTGCTGAACGCCAGAGCAAGCAGCCTTTCTACGTTCCCTATCATCCGGGCAATTCACCGATCGCCAATGGCAATATGCTGCGCAAGGCGCAATGCCATTTCGGCTGGGACTGGAACATCGCCATTGCGCCGCTCGGCCTTTACGGAACGGTCGCGCTTCGGAAGCTCGAAACCGCTCGCATAGAGCACGTCACGACCCGCCAGATCCATAGTCTCGACGGCAGCGTTCAACTGCAAGTCACGGCCACGCTCTTCGCGAAGAACCCGGGCATTGTGCCGGTGCATTTCTTGCTCGACGGCGAGCGCGTCCGTCTCGATGTCGGCGTCAACAGCGGTGAGACGACGATCAACCATGTCTTCGATATCGAGAAGCCCCGTCTCTGGTGGCCTTCCGGCAGCGGCGAACAGGCGCTTTATACGCTTTCCGTCGAGGTTCCGGGCGATACGGTAACGAAGCAGGTCGGCCTTCGCACCATCGAGCTCGTCACCACGCCGGATGCTGCCGGAAGCCGTTTCGCTTTCAAGGTCAATGGCCGCGAAATCTTCTGCCGCGGTGCGAACTGGATTCCAGCGGATGCGCTGTTTTCGCGCTCGTCTCCCGGAAAGACGGAGGACCTGCTGCGGTCGGCGAAAGCCGCCAACATGAACATGATTCGCGTCTGGGGCGGCGGCTTCTACGAGCAGGATTATTTCTACGATCTGTGCGACCGCCTCGGCCTCATGGTCTGGCAGGACTTCATGTTCGCCTGCAATCTCTATCCTTCGACGGAGGATTTCCTCGAGAACGTCGCGCATGAGGTCGAGTATCAGGTCAAGCGGCTGTCCTCGCATCCGTCGATCGCGCTCTGGTGCGGCGACAACGAGCTAGTTGGCGCGCTCACATGGTTCGACGAGCCGAAGAAGGATCGGGACCGTTACCTCGTTTCCTACGATCGTCTGAACCGCACCATCGAGCAATCGTTGAAGAAGGCGCTTCCCGGCGCGCTGTGGTGGCCGTCGAGTCCTGCCTCCGGCTATCTCGATTTCGGCGATGCCTGGCATGCCGACGGCTCCGGCGACATGCATTACTGGTCGGTCTGGCACGAGAATAAGTCGTTCGACAATTACCGGACGGTCAGGCCGCGCTTCTGCTCCGAATTCGGCTTCCAATCCTACACATCGCTGCCGGTCATCAAGACCTATGCAGACGCGAAAGACATGAACGTCGCCTCGCCGGTCATGGAGCTGCACCAGAAAAATGCCGGCGGCAATGAGCGCATCGCCAGCACCATGTTCCGTTACTTCCGCTTCCCGAAGGACTTTCCGAATTTCGTCTATCTGAGCCAGATCCAGCAGGGCCTCGCGATAAAGACGGCGGTGGAATACTGGCGCTCGCTCAAGCCGCATTGTATGGGCACGATTTACTGGCAGCTCAACGACACCTGGCCGGTCGCGTCCTGGTCCAGCCTCGATTATGGCGGCCGCTGGAAGGCGATGCACTATCTCGTCAGGCGCTTCTTCCAGCCGGTCGCAGTCGCCGCCATTCCGAGCGAGGACGGCAAGACGATCCTGTTGTCACTGGTCAATGACACGCTTTCCGATATCAGCGTCGATCTTTCGATCTCGATCCTGACGATGAAGGGCGAGCGCCGGCACCTGAAGGATGTTCAGGCTGTCTGCACGACCGATGCTGCCGTGACGGCAACAACGGTCGAGATGGCGGATATCCCTGCCGGCACGCTGCTCGCCTGGCACTTTAGCGCCTCGAACGGCATGGGCGGCGAGGGGCATTACGTTCACGGCACCTACAAGGCGCTGGAGCTCGAACCTGCCGGACTGCAGGTGACTCGCGAATATGTCGAGGAGGACGGCTCGGTTTGCCTCAACGTCACCGCCAAGGGACTGGCGCTCTTCGTGATGATCGAGACCGATTCCGACGGCAAGTATTCTGACAATGCCTTCGATCTGGCGGCCGGCGAGACCCGCCGCATCACCTTCACACCGGCGCAGCCGCTCGAAGGCGACGAGTTGCCGGAATTCCGTTTCTACGACCTGCATTCTTGCCAGTCCGTGGATTGATCCTGATTCAAATGAATGGGCACGAGGCCCGAGGAGGATAACATGACCAAACTAAGTTTTCAGCTTTACAGCGCCCGCAATTTTCAGCCCTATTCGGCGATCCTCGAAAAGCTCGGCAAAGCCGGCTATTCGGAAGTCGAAGGTTTCGGCGGCATGTATGCTGATCTCGATGACGCCGGTCTCAAGAGCCTGCGTGCCGATCTCGACAAGAACGGCCTTGTGATGGCCACCGGCCATTTCAGCCCGGATCTCCTCGACGGCGACGTCAAGAAGTCGCTGAACATTGCCAAGACACTCGGCATGGATTCGATCTATGCGCCGCATTTGGCCGCCGATAAGCGCCCGGCGGACAGCGCCGGCTGGCTCGCCTTCGGCAAGCGCCTGCACGAGATGTCGAAGCCCTACAAGGATGCCGGTTATGAATTCGGCTGGCACAATCACGACTTCGAACTCGTGAAGCTCGCCGACGGCTCGCTGCCGATCGAGCGCATTTTCGAAGGCGCGCCTGACATTTCGTGGGAGGCGGATATTGCCTGGGTGGTTCGCGGCGGCGCCGATCCCTACGCCTGGATCGAGAAGCTCGGGTCCCGCATCACCGCCGTTCACGTCAAGGACATCGCTCCATCAGGCGAGAACACGAACGAAGACGGCTGGGCCGACGTCGGTCACGGTACGCTTGCCTGGGCGAAGCTGATTACGGCGCTCAAAGGCACCAAGGCGAAGCACTACGTGGTCGAGCACGACAATCCGAGCGACGTCGATCGCCTGATCGCCCGCTCGATCGCATCCTTCAAAACCTATTGAGGACAACATGACCAAGGAACTTGGCGTCGGCATCATCGGATGCGGCAACATCTCCACTACGTACTTTTCGCTTGCCCCGCTGTTCAAGGGCCTGAAAATTCTCGCCTGCGCGGATATCAATGTGCAGGCAGCGGAATTGCGCGCCGAGGAATACGGCGTCAAGGCGCAGACGATTGAGGGACTTCTCGCCAATGACGAGATCGAGGTCGTCGTCAACCTGACGATCCCGGATGCGCACTATCCGGTCTCGAAGGCCGCTCTTGAAGCCGGCAAGCATGTCTATTCCGAAAAGCCGCTTGTGCTGACGCTGGAGCAGGGCGAGGACCTGCGCCGCATTGCCAAGGAGAAGAAGCTCTCCGTCGGCTGCGCTCCGGACACTTTCCTCGGCGGCGCACATCAGCTCGCCCGCAAATATATCGACGAGGGCGGCATCGGCCGCATCACCTCGGGCACGTGCAACGTGATGAGCCCGGGCATGGAGATGTGGCATCCTAATCCGGACTTCTTCTTCCTACCCGGAGGAGGTCCGATCCTCGACCTCGGCCCCTATTACATCGCCAACCTGATCAACCTGATCGGCCCGGTGAGGCGCGTCGGTGCCATGACCTCGATGGCTTCCGAGACCCGGACGATTACCAGCCAGCCGCGCAACGGCGAGATCATTCCGGTCAAGACGCCGACGACGATCCAGGCGCTGCTCGAGTTCGTCAGCGGCGCGACGATCACCCTGACGGCGAGCTGGGATGTCTGGTCGCATCGTCACGCCAACATGGAGCTCTACGGCACCGAAGGTTCGCTCTATGTGCCGGACCCGAATTTCTTCGGCGGCGTTGTCGAGGCAAGCGGCCGCGACAAGGAGATCAAGCCGCTGGAAGCCTGGGAACATCCCTTCGGCATCTTCAACCAGGAAAGCCCGAGCGGCCCGCGCGCCAACTACCGCACCGCAGGTCTCGCCGACATGGCGATGGCCCTGATCGACGGCCGCGATGCGCGCTGCTCGCTCGACCGCACGCTGCATGGCGTCGATGTCATGACCTCGATCCTGAAGTCGGGCGAGGAAGGCAGGTTCGTGGAACTCACCACGACGTGCACGCAGCCCGCGGCACTCGGCATCGAAGAGGCCCAGGCACTTCTGAAGTAGGGGCGCTCTTGAAGTAAGGCTTCAAACCACTATTGTCCCGCGCGGGCAGATCTGCCCGCGCGATTTTCTTAAAGGACTAGGACCATGAGCTGGCAACCGGCTTCCGACCGCTATTCGAACATGAAATATAACCGCACGGGCCGTTCCGGCCTGAAGCTGCCTGCCGTCTCCCTCGGCCTCTGGCACAATTTCGGCGGCGACACGCCGCATGACCGCAAGGTCGACATGTGCCGCACGGCCTTCGATCTCGGCATCACCCATTTCGACCTTGCCAACAATTACGGCCCGCCTCCCGGCTCCGCTGAGACCGCCTTCGGCGAAATCATGCGCACGGATTTCGCGGGCCTGCGCGACGAGCTGATCATCTCGTCCAAGGCCGGTTACGACATGTGGCCGGGCCCTTACGGCGAGTGGGGCAGCCGCAAGTATCTGATCGCCTCCTGCGATCAGAGCCTGAAGCGCATGGGCCTCGACTATGTCGACATCTTCTATTCGCACCGCTTCGATCCGGACACCCCCCTGGAAGAAACCTGTGGCGCACTGGATCACATCGTTCGCTCCGGCCGCGCGCTCTATGTCGGCATTTCCTCCTACAACTCCCAGCGCACCCGTGAAGCGGCTCAGATCCTCAAGGATCTCGGAACGCCGTGTCTCATTCACCAGCCGAGCTATTCCATGCTCAACCGTTGGGTCGAGGACGACAAGCTTCTCGATGCGCTGGACGAGGTCGGCATGGGCTCGATCGTCTTTTCGCCGCTGGCGCAAGGCATGCTGACGGCCAAGTATCTGGGCGGCATTCCGGAAGACAGCCGCGCGGCGCAGAACCACTTCCTGAAGCGCGATTTCATCCGTCCGTCGATCATCGACAACATCCGCAAGCTCAACGAGATCGCCGAGAAGCGCGGCCAGACGCTGGCGCAGATGGCGATCGCCTGGGTGCTGCGCGGCGGCCGGGTCACCTCGGCGCTGATCGGCGCCAGCCGCTCGTCGCAGATCGTCGATTGCGTCAAGGCGCTCGATAATCTCGAGTTTACCGCGGAAGAACTGAAGCAGATCGATGTCTACGCCAAGGAGGCCGACATCAACCTCTGGGCCAAGTCCGCAGAGCGCGAATAAGCAAGAGGCGGGGGAGCTTGATGCAACGGGTTGCAACAAGCTCCCTCATTCCTGTGCTTGTCACAGGAATCCAGCCGCCGCGCGTCTGCGCGGCGAGAAAGGTCCTTTCAGCCCAAAGACTTGGGCTGGCTGGATCTCTGTGACGAGCACAGAGATGAGGGCGGCTAGATTGGAGGCCGCGACCTGTCGCTGTTGATGTACGTATAGCAAACTTGCCGGAGGAGGAGCCGTCAATGATCCGCAACCCTATTCTGCCGGGTTTCAATCCCGATCCATCCATCTGCCGCGTCGGCGAGGACTACTACATCGCCACCTCGACCTTCGAATGGTATCCCGGTGTGCAGATCCATCACTCGCGCGACCTGGTGAACTGGACGCTGGTGCGGCGGCCGCTGGAGCGCAGGTCGCAGCTCGACATGCGCGGCAACCCGGACAGCTGCGGCATCTGGGCGCCATGCCTGTCTTATGCCGATGGGTTGTTCTGGCTGGTCTATACCGACGTCAAGCGCTTCGACGGCAACTTCAAGGACGCGCATAATTACATCGTGACGTCGCCGACGATCGAGGGCGAGTGGTCCGAACCGGTCTACGTCAATTCCTCGGGCTTCGACCCGTCGCTCTTCCATGATGACGACGGCCGCAAGTGGTTCGTCAATATGCAGTGGAACCATCGCACCGAAAGCTATGGCGGCGCGCCGAAGCACCCTGCCTTCGACGGCATCCTGCTGCAGGAATGGAATTCCGAGACGCGGGCGCTGAAAGGCCCGATCAAGAACATCTTCGCCGGCAGCCCGCTTGGACTTGTCGAAGGGCCGCATCTCTTCAAGCGCGATGGTTATTACTATCTGACGACCGCCGAAGGGGGCACCGGCTATGACCATGCAGTGACGATGGCGCGTTCGCGCAACATCGACGGTCCCTACGAGATGCATCCGAACATGTATCTCATCACATCCAAGGATAATCCGGAGGCCGTGCTGCAAAGGGCAGGGCACGGGCAGTATGTCGAGACGCCCGATGGCCAGGTCTATCACACCCATCTCTGCGGCCGGCCGCTGCCGCCGAAGCGCCGCTGCACGCTCGGTCGTGAAACCAGCCTGCAGAAATGCGTCTGGAAGGACGATGGTTGGCTCTATCTCGAAAACGGCACGACGGTTCCTGATGTCACCGTCCCGGGACTGGGCGGCGCCGAGCCGATCGAAAAGCCGCGGCGGCGGGAATACAATTTCGACAGTCCTCAATTGCCGATCGATTTCCAGTGGCTGCGCACGCCGCAGCCGGAGCGCATCTTCAACCTGACCGAGAGGCCGGGCCATTTGCGCTTGATCGCCCGCGAAAGCATCGGCTCGTGGTTCGAACAATCTCTCGTCGCCCGTCGACAGGAGCACCACCGCTTCAGGGCGGAGACCGTCGTGGAATTCGATCCGGATACCTATCAGCAGGTCGCCGGCCTGACGCATTACTACAACAGGCACAAGTTCCACGCCATTGCCGTGACGCTGCACGAGAAGCTCGGCGGCTGCGTCACGATCCTGTCCTGCAATGGAGATTATCCTGATGGCCGCCTGACCTTCCCGGCCGAAAGCGGCGTTGCCCTTCCGGCCGAAGGTCGCGTCCAGCTTTCGATGGAAATCCGCGACAACGACCTGCAGTTCTTCTGGCAGACGGAAGGCAAGGGGGCCTGGCACCCGATCGGCCCTGTGCTCGACGCGGGTGTCGTTTCCGATGAAGGCGGGCGCGGCGAACACGGCTCCTTCACCGGTGCCTTTGCCGGCGTCTTCGCCTTCGATACGTCGGGCAGGGCAAAGACCGCCGATTTTGATTGGTTCAATTACGACGAGCTTTGAGGCGGGAGGATTTGTGGCGGCTCGCTCGGGATGGGCATTCTGCCTGTCTCTCGCGATAAAAGTGTCTGGGCCATAACTCGATCATCAGGACGATCGCCGATGCGTGGGCCAAGAATTTGGTCCGCGTCGATCTCAGCGTTCGCGCGGACGACGAGCGTTCAACCCCGCTCTATGACGGGTAGGCTTCCTGAGGGTGGGGCGGGCGCCGGGACGTCGCCTGCGCCGGCCGGCGCCATCCTGACCTCGTCAACATGGCTCTGCTCTTCCGTTAGGTAATTCCTATATTCCTGTCTCTTATACACATCTCCGAGCCCACGAGACTACGCTGCATCTGGGGTGGGGGTTGGTGTGTGGGGGGGGGGGGGGGGGGGGGGGGGGGGGGGGGGGGGGGGGGGGGGG
>NZ_JBNDHS010000071.1:0-31480 GCF_056755095.1 Rhizobium sp. SVR5-9E
CCCAATTCGGCTGGACCTTGAGGATTGCCCGTCAGAAGAGCGGCTGGGCGTGCTTTTGCGCCGCTTGCAGGGATAGCGTGGCAGATCGCTACCCGTTCCAGGTTTTTTTAGCCAGGCTCCGGCCGCACCTGGATGGCCACGCCTCGGCGGCACGGACGGCTAGCGGTTGAGAATCTCATCAACAATCACGAGATACCATGCAAATTCAGAAGTAACGACTGAAAGAAGCCGGGAAACCCTTCTATCGTTCGCAGTGTTTGCCCACGATGAGGGCCGTGGATCGGAGCGGGTTTTAGCTCTTCTGTTGGAAGTCCCGATCCACTCTTCCTAGCCAACGACGAAAACCGTCCACTAGCAGCCAAATGTCGTATTCCCATTCCAACCATAGAAGTTTAGCGTCGACATGCTGCAGATCAAGCCGCTGGCGAAGGCGCGTATAACGCTCGGATTGTTTATCCGGCAGGCCGGAAGCGCGAATAGAACGACGTCTTTGACGACGTCCGAAAGTCTCGAGCCGGCTCTCAAATTCATTAAGTTCTGCCCTGAGTGTTTCGAGATCGATTGCCATTTGGAACGTCCACTTTTTGTGTCCTGATTGAAATATATCGTATTACGATATATTTCAAGTGCGCCCGAATGATCGAGAGAATGGCGTCTATTACCCTTCAAAGCCGCGCCGGCCGACGAGACTGCCGAGGAAGCCCCGAGGAAGCGGCGATCGTCGCCGCCAGCGCGTTGCCCCCGTTCGGAACCGAAGCTTCCGGTACGAACCGCATGGCGGTTGCCGTCGACATCGACAAAAACCCCGATCACGACGCCAAACACGCCCGCCCGATCATCAGAACGGCGTAGTTTGGAGCTACGGTCACGACGAGACCCGGAGACGATCATCCGCCCGGTCATGGCAAGGAGGACGAACTTGCGGTCGATGCCTCCGAGGCTGAGGATATGAACAGGCTGGTAACGACCGCGAAGAAGACGGATATCGAGATAGCCTGCCCCGTCTGCCCTTCGGTGAGTGTCAGTTCGTTGGTGATCGGGGTGAGAAGCCTCACCGGCATGAATTCCGAGGCGATCAATGCGAATGCGCAGAGCGACATTGCGAAGACCGCACCCCAGTTCGCGTCGGACACTTCCGCCCGAATGTTTTGCATACCCAGGACCACGAGCTTCCCGAAACCAACGTCGACGAGCAACGCGCGCCGCCGGTCAACAAATAGCCGGGAGGAAGCTGGCGACGGCTACGGACGAGGAAGCGGCCGAAAACGAACAACGGATATCTTCCCGCTCGTGCAGCCTGGGGAGGAGCTTTGCGCATTGATGTCGCAGAGCAGGAAGCGAAGCGCTGGGAGGAGCGTTACATCCACGCCTATGGCCGCCGCGGGTCAGGATCCGAACGCCCTTAGGTTCGATCTGCACGGCCAGGCGGTATCCGCCGAGCTTGATCTCGTAGATCCAAGTCGGGCATCTGGGCACTTTCGGCTTGAGCAGCGCGAGGCAGGGCTCGATGCGTTGTGGCATTGGATCTAGGACTCCATATCTCGACGACTCACGCTTCGGGTAAAACCGGCTTTACGGGTCAATGTGTGGGTGGCAGACTGCTGGTATGCGTTCAACGCGGTCACCATTCGAAATGGTGTAGCGTCACCACCGGTTAATTGGATGTCCAAGGGGGCGAAAGACACTTATTTGCCACTGCGGAAACCACGCAGGCGTTCTGCTCGCTCAGAGTCTCAATTTTTACAGGGCCGCGAGCAGGATATTGCCCTGATCGATCATCTGTTAGAGGGGATCGATCAGAGTGGATCAGCACTCGTTATTAGCGGTGAACCCGAATTGGGAAATCCGCAATCCTTGAAGTAGCGAAGCAGCGAGCCCTCAAACGCGATATGGCGGTTTTGAGCATGACTGGCGTCCTCGCCGAAGTTCATTTGCCGTTCGCGGCACTTGAGCAAGCACTGCGCCCGCTAATGAAGCAGATAACAGATTTGGCACCTCGCCAGCGATCCGCCCTACTGGCTGCTTTCGGTGTACACGATGATATGGGCGCACCTGATATGTTTCTGGTGGCGCTTGCGACACTATCTCTTCTTACCGAAAGCGCGACGCGCAGGCCCATCCTACTCATTGCCGACGATGCCCAATGGTTAGACGAGGCAACTTATGAGGTGCTGGCCTTTATCTCACGTAGACTGAGTTCGGATCCAATCGTTCTTTTGGTGGCCATGCGCGATGGCTTCAACCGTTCATTCGACGACGCCTCCACCCTGCGGCTCCGGCTTTCGGGACTGGACGATGCCGATGCCGAGCGTCTGCTTGACGTCCATGCGCCCGGCCTCCCTGGCGAACTACGCAGCCGCTTCCTCAAAGAGGCTTCCGGCAATCCCCTGGCCCTTTTGGAGCTACCTCGCCACGAGGGAGCGGCAGACGCTCGAGAGACGAGATGGCTTCCACTGACGCAGCGCTTGGAGCGTGCCTTTTCAGCCCGTTTGGGCGACCTTCCGGCTAAGGCCAGAACCCTGCTGTTTGTGGCAGCAGAAAACGACGAGACATCGCTCCACGAAATTCTCTCCGCCGCAAGAGCGGTGTTGGGCAAGCGCGTGCAGATCAATGACTTGGAACCGGCGATAGCGGCAAAGCTGGTCGAGGTTGACGAAACGGAGGTGCGGTTTAGACACCCGCTCGTACGTTCAGCGATGCACCAGGCGGCCGATCTAGCGACGCGGCAAAGGATCCATGCTGCCCTTGCGGTGACAGTTCGTGACCAACTGGATCGACATCTATGGCATCGTGCGGCGGCGACCATTGGACCAGATGACGAACTCGCAGGCGAATACGATTTAATGGCCTCCCGAGCAGTACGACGAGGGGCGGTAGCCATGGCAATCGAGGTTCTCGAAAAAGCGGCACGGCTGAGCAGCACGACAAAGGCCAAAAGCGACCGGCTCTTGCGTGCTGCCGAACTTGCCGCTGACCTCGCTCAGCCGGAATTACTAGAGCGTCTGATACGGCAGGCCGAGGTGGGCGAAGCCGATCATCTCGCAATTGCGAGGATCGGTTGGTGTCGTGAGATCGGCCAGCCTCCTATGGTCAATGATCCGACGAAAATCCCCACTCTTGTTGGCCTAGCAGCACGGGCGGATGCTGCCGGCGCCAAAGATCTTGCGAGTGACCTGCTCTGGCGCGCAGCTCAACGCTGCTGGTGGAGCAATGCAAATAGAGACATTCGCGAAAGCATCCTGGTCGCGGCAAACAACCTCGTCTTGCCAGAGGCGGATCCACGCTTAATTGCAATATCCGCGTACGCAGAGCCGCTTCAACTGGGAGGCTACGTATTCAGTAAACTCCAGCAGCTCACCGGAACAATTGACGGTAACCCGACAGTAGCAAGAATGCTCGGAAGCACGGCCAACGTCATTGGCGCCTTCGATCTCGGAGTAGGTTTTCTTGCCGACGCGGCTGCGGCATTGCGTGATCAGGGGCGGCTCGGCGACCTCGCGCGCGTGCTTTTTGCTCAAGCGTGGGCCGAAATGGAAGTGGGCGATTGGCCGGGGGCAATGCGCGAGGCCGAAGAATCCGTTCGGTTTGCCGGAGAGACTGGGGGGACTCTGTGGATCGCTGCGGCCACCATTGTCAAAGCAAAGCTTGCCGGAATGATGGGAGATCTGGAGCAATCACAGGCCTATGCGGCCCAAGCAGAAAGCCTGGCTCTGTCCGTTGGCGCCAGTTTCTTGCTGGCAATGCTGCAAATCGCTCGGGGCATATCGGCAATCGGCGCAGGTAGGCATTGGGAGGCTTATGAGCATCTGCGGCGTCTCTTTACTCCCGCAGATCCGGCTTTCAATTCCGGCCTTCAATTTTTTGGGCTCGCCGATTTCGTGGAGGCAGCCTGCTTCTCGGGAAACGCCAAAGCGGCCCATGAAGTAATCGAAGAGATGCAGCGCGTCGCGGCTCCCTCGCCGGTGCCGTGGGTCGAGACGATGCTGTACTATGGTAAAGCGTTGCTCGCGCCGCCCGCAGATGCCGAGCAATGGTTCTTGCAAGGTCTTGGGCCGGTCGCAAAGAAGTGGCCGTTTTTGAGAGGACGTCTTCTCCTGGCTTATGGCGGGTGGCTGCGCCGCCAGCGCAGATCCGCGGATTCGAGGGCTCCGTTGCGTGAGGCCAGAGATATATTCGATGCGCTGAGCGCCTCGCCTTGGAGCGAGCGCGCCAGAGAGGAACTGCGCGCTTCGGGCGAGGCCAGCCGCCGTCGAACCGAATACTCGTGGGAGATGCTGACTCCACAGGAGCTTCACATCGCACAACTCGCTGCCGAGGGTCTTTCGAATAAAGAGATCGGCACCAGGCTCTACCTGTCTCACAGGACGGTCGGTTACCACCTTCACCGGATCTTTTCGAAAACCGGCGTCACGTCGCGCTCCGGGCTGCGCAACATCCTTCCTAACATTAGCAACTCGGCGAGCTGACCGCCGAACTATCATCGGACTGGTCATTTGACAGAAGCGCTCGCTTCCCTTTGCGGGTTACCAGTGTGGCTGCATGCAACCTTCTCGGGGAGAATGACCGTGAAACTCTTGCCCTCACTAGCAACCCTCAGCCTCGGAGTAAGCCTTATGGTTCAACCTGTTCATGCGGCTCCGGACGCCGCCACCGACACCCGCATCGATCCTCAGGTTCGGGCGTTCCTCGCCAAGATCAATAAGGATTCGAGTCCATTCTGGAAACTGCCGCAGCCAAAGCCCCAGGAGATCTTGACCGGCCTTCAGAATTCAACACCCGTCGACATGTCGGGGGTGAACACGACCGAGGAAACGATCACCCAGGATGGTCAAACCGTAAAGATTTACATCATGAAACCCGAGCACTTCACCGGTAAGCCTGGCGTGCTGCTCTTTATTCACGGCGGCGTCTGGATCGTCGGTAATTTCCAAAACCATCAACGTCTTCTGCGGGATTTGGTGGTCGGCTCCGGCCAAGTTGGCGTATTCGTCGAGTATTCCTCCTTGCCTGAAGCGCGCTTTCCGACACAGCTAGATCAATCCTATGCCGTACTGAAATGGGTCGCCGCGCACGCTGAGGAATTCGGCGCGGACGGCAGCCGAATCGCGGTGGCTGGCAATTCGGTGGGTGGCAACATGACCGCAGCGCTGACGCTCATGGCCAAGGACCGCGGCGGCCCGAAGATCAGCTTTCAGGCACTTCTCATTCCGGCCACGGATGCAAGTGTCGATACCGGCTCATATCATGAGTATGGAGACGACCGTTTCCTGGCTCGCGCGTTCATGGAGTATGGCTGGGGCCTTTATGCTCCCGATGCCAAAACCCGCAATAATCCTTATGTGTCTCCACTACGCGCCAGCATCGATCAACTCAAGGGCCTGCCTCCCGCGCTTGTCATCACGGCCGAGAATGATCCGCTGCGTGATGAGGGCGAGGCTTATGCAAGGAAATTGAAGGAAGCCGGCGTAACGGTCGCCGCAGTTCGCTACAATGGCACGATTCATGACTTCGTTCTCTTGAACGCAATCCGCAACGTTCCTTCCACTGAGGCCGCAATCGACCAGATCAATGACAATCTACGTCATTATCTGGAGCCAGCGACACATTAACTTCTAGGGTAACGCGGCGTTCTCCACGCGGCGTTACCCTAAGATACCTGAGACCGTGCCGCCATCGAAACTGGCAGAAAGGCCGCTTGCGCCGCAGGCTCGTGATTGAGGTCGACGCCGTTCGTCTCCTTACAAGCACGACGCTCAGGAGACCTAATGCGCTTGCCGGCCCTGGCCGGCAGCGATCGTCCGGCTTTCATCACTGCGAGCGAGAACCGCTGATATCGTTCACAACTCCCACGCCATCCCGGAACGTCCGTTTCCGGGATACTTATTTCGGACAGCGTCAATTCAATTCCCTTCACTCGAGGCTCATCCTGTCATGCCGGGATAGCCGTCGATGTCGCAAATCTTCCGCCGCTTACACAAAAGCGTCACCGGCAGCCGCTATGTTAAGTCATCCGAATGAATTTAGGATTCATCCGAATGATTTATGAACAACGTTCGATCGAAGCGAGATCGCGGTCCGGACAGTGGCAGATCGTTGAAAAACAAATCAACAGGGATATCGTCTCGGGTGCTCTTGCGCCCGGAAGCCGTCTGCCGACGGAAACCGAGATCATGGATCAGTTCAAGGTCGGCCGGCACAGCGTACGGCGGGCGATCGCCGAATTGGCTTCTGCCGGCAAGGTGCGGGTTGAACAAGGCCGCGGCACCTTCGTGGAAGAGCAGTCCGTCATCACCTACAATATCGCCCGGCGAACGCGCTTTCGCAAAAACCTGCTGGAACAGGGGCGCGTCCCCTCCGGCCAGCCGGTCTCAGAATCCGAGATCGCAGCGCCACCCGGCGTCGCTGCGGCGCTGAAGCTTCTCGAAGGCGCCAAGGTCTACATGATCGCCCGGCGCGGCTTTGCCGACGACGTACCGATCAGCCTCAGCCATTCCTACCATCCGGTGGAGCGGTTCCCGAATATGCATCTGCGCCGCCGCGCGGGTGAGTCGGTCACCAGCATCTACGCTGCCTTCGGCATTCCTGACTATGTCCGGCAGAGCACCATGATCCTCACCCGCCGGGCGATCGGCGATGAAGCGGAGCTTCTCGCACAATCGTCCCAGCAGCCGGTGCTCGTCGTCCAGAAGACCGACGTCGACATGGAAGGCCGGCCGATCGCCTATTCCGAGACGGTCTGGGCCGGAGAACGCGTGCAATTCAGCATTGACAACGAGCCGGAGGATCACGTCGCGCCCCCGGCGAAAGGACAGGACGATGAATGAAACCATGGAAGCCGGCGCGCGCCCTGCCAGCTTCAGCCATGCAAGCATGCTCGACATACTTGCCAGGGCCGATGCCAAAGGAATCAAGGCTGTTGCGGAGGATTTACTCGATGAGCTGGGACCGGTGGAGGTTCTCGTGAACCGCACCGGCCTTGCGATGCTACCCTATATCGACACTGTACAGAACACGGCCTTCCATCTCGGCGAGGTACTGATGGCCGAAGCCCATATCCGCCTGCCGTGCCAGGGCGTGGAAGGCTATGGCGCCGTCATCGGGCGTGATCTCGAACATGCGATGGCGATGGCCGTCATCGATGCGAGCTTCGCAGGCGATATCGGCAAGGCCGGTATCGTGACCTTTCTGGCAGATGAGGAACGCCGTCAGGCGCAGGACGACGACATAAGGCTGCGCAAGGTCGAGGCGACGCGCGTACGGATGGAGACCTTCTGATGAGTCAGACCTTGCTCCTTCCGACTGATGAGGACATGCGTTCCAACGTCACTTTCGATGCGCTGATGTGGGCGCTAGCCCGCCCCGGCCGTGTCCAGCCCCCTTTCCAGGCCTGCTCGCGCTGGCGGAGAGCCTGCTCGACCGCGAATGCAGCTTCTTCTGCTCCGATGAGGGGCTGAAATCCGACATCGCCAGGATCGGCGCCAACGCCGTTGCCCTGCCGCAGGCTGAATATGTCTTCGCATCGATCGGTGACGACGCGGAAGTGTCCGCGCTTTCGGCGATGCTTTCCGGCAACTTGCTCTATCCTGATGCCTCGGCGACGATTTTCGCACAGGCACAGATTGGCTCTGGAACGAGGCTTCGCCTTACCGGCCCCGGCGTCAACGGTTCCGTCGATATCTCCATCGGCGGTGTGCATCCGGATTTCTGGACGCTGCGCGCGGAGGCCATCCGTTATCCCCTAGGCTGGGACATCTACCTCGCCGATGGCGAAAGCCTGATCGGTATTCCCCGCTCCACGAAGATAGAGGTGCTCTGATGGCCTATGTTGCAACGCGCGGCGGCGAACACGCTATTGAACAGTCCGAGCGTCTCTACCGCGAAGAGCTTGGACAGATCGACAAGGCCCGCGTCGAGGCGATCGGCGAGAGCCTGCCCTACCTCGTCGACCGTGTCATGGGCGAGGCTTCGCTCTACGCGCCCGAGCTAGCGGCGCTGGCGCTCGCTCAGTCCGGCGGCGATCTCTACGAGGCAGTGCTGCTGCTGCGCGCCTACCGCACGACCCAGCCGCGCCTGACGATTGCCGAGCCGGTTCGCCAGCAGGATCTCTTTACCGTCAGACGTATTTCGGCTGCTTTCAAGGATATTCCGGGCGGCCAGATCCTCGGGCCGACGCTCGACTATTCGCATCGTCTGCTGAATGTCGACGTGCTGAACGGCACGGCTTTCGTCCCCGAGCCGGTGGAAGCGGCAGAACAGCCGGCACCCGCCACACAGCCGTCGCTAACGGACTGGCAGAAGGCGCAGGGCCTGATCGCCGAGACGCCGGCCGAGGATGTGCCGGTCGACGAGATTCCCGACGTCACCCGCGAGCCGCTGTTGTTCCCGGCAAGCCGCGCCCACAAGTTGCAGAGCCTTGCGCGTGCAGATACCGGCGGCACGCTGGCGCTCGGCTACTCCACCATGCGTGGTTATGGCAGCGTCCACCCGACCGTCAACGAGCTGCGGCTCGGGGAAGCCGAAGTGCGCATCCGCCATTCGCGCGGTACGCTCTTCAGCGCCGGACGCGCCCGCGTCAGCCAGAGCGAGGTCATCTCCAAGAGCAAGGGCCTGGAGCTCGGCTTTTCTGCCACCTTTGGCTGGAACGAGGTGAAGGTCATCGCCGCCGCCTCGCTCGATCTCGCCTCCAACCAGCCCAATCCGCATCCGGCCTCGAACGAGGAGTTCATCCTCTACCATACGGAGCCGGTCGAAAGCTCGGGCTTCTGCATCCACTTCAAGCTGCCGCACTATGTGACCTTCCAGTCGAGCCTCGATGCGCTGCGGCGCGTCAAGGCCGACAAGGCTGCCAATGAACCCAGCGCGCCCCAAGATGGCGCGGCAAAGCAGGCCGAACTCGAAAAGGCAATGCCGTGAAACTCGATCAATTGACCAAACCTTGGGCGGCCTTCAGCTATAGCTTCCTGGATGAATCCGCCAAGCGGGAGATGCGCCGCCGCATCCTGAAAGCCATTGCCATTCCCGGCTATCAGGTGCCCTATGCCAGCCGCGAAGTGCCGATCGCCCGAGGCTGGGGAACCGGCGGCCTGCAGGTGACGCTGACGCTCTTGAAACCCACCTCCGTCGTCAAGGTCATCGACCAGGGCGCCGACGATTCCGTCAATGCCAGCAGCATCCGCAAGTTCCTGCGCCGCGTCAGCTCGGCCAGAGAGACCCTGGATACGCTGGAGGCCGATATCATCCAGTCGCGCCATCGCATTCCGGAGGAGAAACTGCGCGAAGACCAGATCCTCGTGCTGCAGGTTCCCAATCCCGAGCCGCTGCGTCCGGTCCAGCCGGATATGTCCGAAGCGCGCATCATGCATGGTGATGCTGATTATGGTCAGCTCTGGCTGACACTCTACGAACAGCTCGTGCGCTCCGGCCGCATCATGCAGGGTTCCAGCTATCCGAGCATGGTCAACGGACGCCATGTGATGACCCCTTCGCCGATCCCGCGCTGGGACGTGCCGAAGATGAACCAGGCGGCGAACCTCACCATCCTCTCTGCGGGCCGCGAAAAGCGTATCCATGCCGTGCCGCCCTATACGCGCGTCGAACCGCTCGTTTTCGACGACGTGCCCTATCGGGTCGAAGATCATGCCGACAAGATTTGTCATCGCAGCGGCGTAACAGGCTACTTCATGAACGAACTGCCGCAGGACGACGGCTCCTCGAGTTTTGAAGTCTCCGACAGCCAGTACGGCGTCAAGCACATCCGCAAGGGGCAAGGTGAGACCGTCGCCATTGGCGAAACCTATTACAAGCAAGGCAGGATCGAGCAATGACCGCCGCAAATCTTTCCGCCTCCGGGCGCCAGCCGCCGCGGCTGATGCTGTCCTCGCCCATCCTGACGATGAACGGCATCCGCAAGAACTTCGGTGACGTGCAGGCGCTGCGCGGCGTCGACGTCACCGTCTATCCCGGCGAAGTGCTGGGCATCGTCGGCGAATCCGGCTCCGGCAAATCGACGCTGCTTAGAATGATGAACCTCGAAGACAGGCCCGATGACGGCGAATACAGGCTGGCGCTTCCCGGCCGTGAAGACCTCAATCTCTTCACGCTCGACCGTTTCGAGCGGCGGATGCTGCGGGCGCGCCATATCGGCATCGTTTACCAGAACCCGCATCTTGGTCTCCGAATGAACCATACGAGTAGCGGCAATGTCGCCGAGCGGCTGCTGATTGCCGGCGAGCGGAATTTTGCTGTGCTTCGCGCCCGCGCGAAAGGCGCGCTCGATGCCTCGGAATTTCCGGTAGCGCGCATGGATGCCCGCCCGGCAGAATTGTCCGGCGGCATGCAGCAGCGCGTGCAGCTTGCCAAGGCGATCGCGCTCGAACCGGCCCTACTTCTGCTCGACGAGCCCACGACGGGGCTCGATGTGAGCGTCCAGGCGCTGGTGCTCGATACGCTGAAGCGGCTGCAGCGCGAGCGCCGGATCACTATCGTCATCGTTTCGCATGATCTCGGTGTTATCCGCACCATGGCGGACCGTGTCATGGTGATGCGCAACGGCGAAGCCGTCGAAGAGGGCCTCGCCGACCAGATCTTCCAGGATCCGCAGCATGAATACACGCAACAGCTCGTGCATGCGAAGCTTTGACAGGAGGCTGACCCGGTGAACATGCACACACA
Organism: Rhizobium sp. SVR5-9E; assembly: GCF_056755095.1. Lineage (NCBI taxonomy): Bacteria > Pseudomonadati > Pseudomonadota > Alphaproteobacteria > Hyphomicrobiales > Rhizobiaceae > Rhizobium > Rhizobium sp. SVR5-9E. Next base: position 10,672 of record NZ_JBNDHS010000071.1, read on the forward strand.
TCCTGCCGCTCCCGCGCAAACGATCCTCTCTGTCCAGGGGCTGGCCAAGCATTTCGAGATGCATCATCTCAAACGCACGCTGCACGCCTTCGACAAGGTCGATTTCGAGCTGCGCGAGGGCGAATTCATCCTGCTGACGGGAGAAAACGGCGCCGGCAAATCAACCCTGCTGCGCACACTTTACCGTTCCTATCTGCCGCGATCAGGCCATGCCTATTACCACACGCGCGAAGGCGTCATCGACCTGACGGTAGCAGCCGATGTCGATATCGCTCTCCTGCGGCGCCGGGAGATCGGCTTCGTAACGCAGTTCCTGCAGGCGCGACCGCGCGTAGCGGCCGAAGAATTGGTCGCCGAACCGCTGCGCCTTGCCGGCCGACCTTATAGCGAAGCGATCGAAGAGGCCCGCCGCTGGCTCTCCGCCTTCGGCGTCAAGCCTGGACTCTGGGCCGCCTACCCCTCCACCTTTTCCGGCGGCGAGCAGCAGAAGGTCAATCTGGCGCGTGCGCTCATCCTGCCACAGCGGCTCCTGTTCCTCGACGAGCCGACCGCTTCGCTCGATAAGAATGCGCGCCGCGCACTTGTTGCACGTCTCGCCGAGCTGAAAGCCGCGGGTGTCGCGATGATCGGCGTCTTTCATCACCCCAACGATGTCGCGGATCTCATCGACCGCGAAATCAGCCTTCAAACCAAACAGATCCACGATGGAGCAGAGAATGTGGTTGAGTGATTTCGAAATCGTGCTGCGCGATAGGACCATACCGCGCGGCGCAATTAGGATCGAAGATGGCATGATCGCTGACATCAGAGAGGAGCCAGTGGCTTCGGCCGATATTGCCGGCGATGGCAGGCTTCTGCTTCCGGGTTTTATCGACATGCATGGCGACATGATCGAGCGCGAGATCGAGCCGCGGCCGAATGTGCGCTTTCCGCTGGAGCTCGGCATTTTCGAGCTCGACAAGAAGCTCGCCGGCAACGGCATCACCACCGCCTATGCGGCCCTGTCCTTCCATGCCAACAGCAGCTACGGCCATATTCGCTCGGAAGAACATTCACGCTCGATCATCCAGACCCTCGTTGAGCTCCGAAAAAACGATCTTCTGATCGACCATAGAGTTCATGCGCGCTTCGAAATCACCTTCACCCACGCCCGCGTCGTGATCGAAGATCTGCTGCGAGCCGGCGCCCTCGATCTCATATCGCTGATGGACCATACCCCAGGTCAGGGCCAGTATCGCGATGTCGAACGGCATATCGAGACGATCGCGCGCAACAACAAGATCACCCTTGAGCAGGCTGCCCAGCGCGTGCGCGAACGCATGGAAAACCGCGCCCAGAACAATGACGCGGTCGACAATCTGCAGGGCATCGCTGCGACGGCGCGCGACCATGGCGTCATCATCGCCTCCCACGACGATGACAGCATCGAGAAGGTCGCAATCGTCGAGGGGCTGGGGACGCGCATCAGCGAGTTTCCGGTAACGATGGCCGCCGCTCAGGAGGCCCGCAAGCTCGGACTTGCGACCGCGATGGGCGCGCCGAACGCACTTCGCGGACTATCCTATTCGGGCAATCTTTCTGCCCGCGAAGCCTATGAACGCGGCGTTCTCGACATCCTGGCGAGCGACTACCATCCCTCCGCCATGCTTCCGGCGGCCATCGCGCTTGCGGATGCCGGATCGGGCGGATTGCCGGCTTCTGTTGCACTGGTCAGCGCCAACCCCGCCAGGGCGCTCGGGCTTACAGACCGCGGGGTGATCGAGATCGGACTGCGTGCCGATCTCGTCATCGCCGAACACGGCCGCCTTCCGCGGGTACGGGCAACCTTCTGCCGGGGCAAACAGGTCTATTCGGACGGAATTGTTTCGCGATTCCAACAGGCTGCGTAAGCGGCCTGATGCCGAAGGGCCGTGTAAACTCCCTCCTGACAAAATACATCCGGAAAGTTCGGATGTATTACTTGATGAAAACAGTGTAACTACCGACAAATATTGAGAAATTACTTAATAAAACTGTCATACGGGAATGCTATATTCCATTTCATAGGCTGGCATTTAAGTATAATTCAGTTGCGTCTTTGACGTTTCTGACAAGCAGAGGTCTTCCGGTGCTTGAACTTCACTCCCTCAAGAAGAAATTCGGTCAAACACACGCAGTCGACGACGTAAATCTGTCGATCGATGCCGGGCAGATGGTTGGCATCATCGGTCGCAGCGGGGCGGGCAAATCGACGTTACTCCGGCTGATCAACCGCCTGATCGATCCGACATCCGGCACTGTCATGTTCGACGGCAAGGACATCACCAAGTTGCGCGGCCGAGAGTTGCGCCTCTGGCGTGCCTCCTGCGCCATGGTGTTCCAGCAGTTCAATCTGATCGAGCGCATGGACGTCCTGACCAACGTGCTGATCGGCCGCGTCGCCCAACACGGGTTCGTCTCTTCCATGCTGCGCCGCTTCACGGATGAGGAAAAGGAAATGGCGATCCGTGCGCTCGACCGGCTCGACCTCGTGCCACAGGCGCTGCAGCGGGCGGGCACGTTATCAGGCGGACAGCAACAGCGCGTCGCTATCGCCAAGGCGCTGGTCCAGAGCCCGAAGATCATGCTTGCCGACGAGCCGATCGCGTCGCTCGACCCGGCCAATGCGACGCGCGTCATGGAGGCGCTGCGCAAGGTCAACCGCGAGGACGGCATTACCGTTCTCGTCAATCTTCATACGCTCGATACTGCTCGCAACTATTGCGAACGCATCATAGCCATGCGGGCCGGGCGGGTGCGCTTTGACGGCGCACCGGCGGATCTGACTCAGGAACGGGTCCGCGAAATCTACGGTACGGACGATTTCGACGCAGAAATCGACGAGGCCGTGACATCCACCTCATTCAACGCAGGTCGAACCGTAAAAGAGAAGGTCTACCAGGCGGTATGAGTTTCGCCCGCGGCTCCGTTAGGCCGCTGGCTTTCCTTTTGCAACAGGAGAGTTGGAATGAAAAACGTCCTCATGCTTGCGGCCGTAACGGCTGCACTTGCCCTTTCCAGCCAGGCCCATGCCGACGGTTGGAAAGACCAGTACAAGACGATCCGTCTCGGCGTTCTCTCAGGCGAAAACGAAAAGGACCGCATCGCACGCCGCGTCGGCTTCCAGCAATATCTGGAAAAGGAACTCGGCGTGAAGGTCGAGATCTTCACCGCCGGCAATTATGACGGCGTCATCCAAGCGCTCGCCTCCGACCAGATCGAATTCGCCTTCCTAGGCTCCTCGGCCTATGCCGCCGCCTATACCGAGACGAATGGCGGCGTCGAACCGCTGCTCGCAAACCAGGAACAGGACGGCTCGACCGGCTACTATTCGGTCATCACCGTTCGTTGCGATTCCGGCTACAAGTCGGTCGACGACCTGAAGGGAAAGGTGCTGGCGTTTGCCGATCCGGATTCGACGTCCGGCTATGCCGTGCCCTTCTACAACCTCGTCAAACAAGGCTACGATCCGAAAACCTTCTTCTCGGCCATTCCCTTCTCCGGCGCCCACGAAACCGGAGTCATGGCCGTCGCCAACAAGCAGTTCGACGCCGCTGCGACCTATGTCAACAACGAGGTTAGCGGCATCCCGCAGCGCATGGAATCCAAGGGCATGATCCCGAAGGGCGAGATCTGCCGTATCTGGCAGTCGCCGGAAATCACCAATGGCCCGTTCACCACCCGCACCAACCTGCCCGCCGACATGATTGCTGAGGTCAAGGCGGCGGTAAAGGCAACGCCGGAAAAGGCGCCTGACGCTTTCAAGGAAATGAGCGGTGGCGACAACTCCACCTCCAAGGGTTATGTCGACGTCGACCACCAGCGGTACCAGTGGATCGTCGACATGCGCGACTGGCTGAAGAAGCAGCGCCGCAACGGCTGACATCCCTCATCCACGTCATGCACGGGAGCGCCGTTCCATCCGGCGCTCCCACGACCAGGATCCGATATGACGACCGCGACACCCTCCATCACCATCCGCCGATTCGAAGCCGAATACCGCCTTGTCCGCAGCCGCGCCAAAACCGTGCAACTTGTTTCGCTCACGCTCGTTGCTGCCGCTGTTCTGCTGACGGCCTGGACGGGCGGCTTCTTCGACATGACCGAGGTCAATCTGCCCTCAGGTGAGCGCATCACCACCTGGAAATTATGGGCCTCCCTGCCCCGCCTCGGCGAATATCTCTACAAGACGCTGCCGCACTTGCGTATTGAAACGCTCGGATCCGACCTTGCCGAGTGGTTTTGGCGCTGGCCGGTCTGGCTCGAACTGCTCGGCGAAACGATCCTGATCGCTTATGTCGCGACGTTCTTCGGCGTCGTCGGCGCCTTCGTCCTCAGCTTCCCGGCCGCCCGCAACCTCAGCCCTAACAGCTTTCTGCTGATCGCCTCCCGCCGCTATCTGGAGGTCATCCGCACGGTCCCCGATATCGTCTGGGCGCTTATATATGTCTTCTGCTTCGGCGTCGGACCACTTGCCGGTGTGCTGGCGATCGCCACCCATGCGACGGGTTCGCTCGGCAAGCTCTATTCCGAGGTGAATGAGAATATCGACATGCGGCCGCTGGAAGGCGTCAAGGCTTCGGGCGGCACCTGGTTTCAGCAGATGCGTTATGGCGTCGTGCCGCAGGTCATCCCGAACATCATCAGCTACACGCTGCTGCGCTTCGAGATCAACGTGCGCTCCTCCTCGATCATCGGCTATGTCGGAGCCGGCGGTCTCGGTCAGGAGATCCGCACCGCCATGTCCCTTCAGGAATATACCGATCTCTCGGCGCTGTTCGTCATCATCCTCGTCACGGTGGTGATCATCGATTTCCTGAGCGAGAAGCTGCGCCACCGCATCATCGGCATCGAAAGCCGGAGTATCTGAGACATGATAGATACCTCTTCCTTTTCCGAGCTGCGGCAGCGCGTTCCAGGCGCCTTCTCGGTGGAGCCGCGCGTGCGGCTGATGCGCTATGCCTGCGCCGTAGCGCTTATCCTGCCGCTCATTGCCGGCCTCTATCTCTTCGACTTTTCACCGGCGCGCATCCTGAACGGCCTATCACGGCTCGGCATGATCTTCTCCTTCATGTTCCCGCCGTATATCTGGACAACCTGGCAGGAATGGAGCGATGTACTCGTCGGCCTGGGACAGACGATTTCGATGGCTTTCCTCGGAACACTGCTTGGCGCGATCGTCGCCTTTCCGCTCGCCTTCCTTGGCGCCAAGAACATCATGCCGCTCGGCTGGGTGCGGCTATCGACCCGACGGGGGTTCGATGCGCTACGCGCTGTCGAACAGATCGTACTCGCGCTCATCTTCATCCGCGCCTTCGGCCTCGGCCCGCTTCCGGGCGTCTTCGCCATTGCCGTTTCCGAAATCGGTACCTTTGCCAAGCTCTTTTCGGAAGCGATCGAAAATACCTCCCGCAAACCCGTCGATGGCGTCCTGGCCTCGGGCGGCGGGCCGCTGCAGACCATCCGGCTTGCCATCATGCCACAGGCCATGCCGGTGATCCTGTCGATCATGCTCTATAACTTCGAGTCCAACACCCGCTCCGGCACCGTCCTCGGCATTGTCGGCGCCGGCGGCATTGGCTTTCTGCTGGCGGATCGCATCGCTGCCTATCGCTGGCCGGAAGCCTGGACGATCATCTTCCTGATCGTTGCCGTCGTTTATGCTATCGATCTTTCCTCCGCCTGGCTGCGCGGTAAGATCATCGGCAAGAATGACAGCGCGCGCTAGCGGCGAAAGAGCGCGGCGCAACTCGATCTCGGACCATAGAAAGCGACCTCCGGAAACGAGAAAGCCTGCCGCGGGAGGAGGTGCGGCAGGCTTTCGAAAAGAACCGAACAGCGACTGGGAGGAGGAGCGTCGCTGTTCCGGCAGACGTCCTTGGGAGGGGAGTGGGCGTCTGAAACACGAGGCGCTGCGGGAGGAGGTGCATGGCTTCGATGTAGGCCAGCATACGCTGACACTGATCATTGGAAAGAGATTATGCTGCAGTGCAGCTATGCACAAAACATGCATCTCGCGACGGCGACAGATGCGCGGGCTTCTTCTACCACTGAAACGCAAAACGCCCGCTAAAGAGCGGGCGCCTCGAAATGCTTTACACCACTCTCAAAGAGAAGTGGCAGCGCGAGCAACGTTGCGAATTTCGCTGCGGTCAATACCCAGATCGCTCAACTCGCGATTGGTCATGCGACCCAGTTCGGCTACAGTCTGACGATACTTGCGCCAGTTGTTCAAGGAGCGTGCGACGTTCATGATGATCCCCTTTCCTGAGGTCCGTTTGACGTCAGCGACCGTGATTGGCTCCGGCGTCGTTCGATGTCACGTATATAGGTGCTTTGCCCGCCTCATGACATGAACAATGCATCAGGCCAGTTATGCGCCAGACGCGGCACTCTGCTGCGCAGTGCTCAAATCGCAGCCGCTCAAGCCCTGAACCGATCGAATGCGGTCAGGTATCTGGTCGGTGATAGAAATCACGATCTCATCCAAATGCCGAATATTCTGCGCAACTGCTTGGCGTAAGCCGCCCCATCGCCGGATCGTTTCGTAAGACACCACAATGCCGCGTTACAACGGCGTTTCCTGACCATCCGCAGGCTCAAAGGGACCCGGAAATAGAGCCAGCGCATGGGCAATGATCTGCCGCGGGAAACGGTGACGCTTGTAGCGATGGCAGCACTCTTCATCCCACCGTCTCTTGCTGACGGCTCGTTTATGTGACAACGCCATCCAAATATATTTAGGATCACGCGCCGTCAGCCATAGTACTATACTTATATCTTCAAGCTATTTTGCCTGATATCCCGCTACATAGATTTATATATGGGAGGACAGAAAAATCAATCTTTGTAATGCCTAATTGCGGATGCCAACGTCGTGAACACCGCACTTGCAGTTGGGAGATTGCAAATTCGGCTGGCCCAGGGAGAGGGTGACAGCGCCATTTGCGCTATGCTGAAAATATAACGGCCAGCAAAAAATGATGCCCGTCAATGGGAGGAGATAATTGAGCAACGATTTCGAGGATCATTGCTGGCGCGATCTCGTGCCGGCGGATGTGCTGGAACTTTACAGTCATTACGTGCGGCCAATCTCCGTGGGGCCACGCCCTGCCCTGCTGGCGATCGATCTTTATGAACTGGCCTATCAGGGCGGCCCGAAACCGGTCGCCGAGGTCTCAAAGGAATTCCCCAGTTCCTGCGGCATCAATGCCTGGAACGCCATCGAGCCGACCCGGCGCCTCTTCGCCGCAGCCCGCGCCGCAGGGTTACCAATTCTCTATACGACCAGCGACACGAGGCCGGACAGCAAACCCGCCGCCATCCGCGCCACCAATCGGCGTAGCGCCAAGAGCGATCCCTCCGTCTTCAACATCCGGCCGGAATTCGCGCCGCAGCCAAGCGATGTCGTCATCACCAAGCAGCGGGCGAGCGGCTTCTTCGGTACGCCGCTCATCGCACATCTGACGCAGCTCGGCGTCCAGACGGTGATCGTCTGCGGAGAAAGCACCTCGGGCTGCGTTCGCGCCACGACAGTCGATGGCTATTCCTACGGATTCAAGATGGTCATGGCTGAGGAATGCTGTTTCGATCGCAGCGACATGTCGCACAAGATCAACCTGTTCGACCTCCACCACAAGTATGCCGATGTCATGCATGTCGATGAGATCGTGAAGCAGCTGGACGGCCTGAAACGCGCGGAGGCCGTCTGATGACACCTGGTCAATACGGTCCCTTCCCCTATTCGCCGATCATCGATCGACCGAAATGGACTTTGCCCGGCAACGCGCGCCTGGCACTGTGGGTCATTCCGAATATCGAGTTCTTCTCACTCGATGAGCAGATGCCGACCGCATCCGGCGGCAAGATCCCGGACGTGCCAGCTTGGGCGGTGCGCGACTACGGAAACCGCATCGGCGTCTTCCGCATGATGAAGGTGCTCGACAAATATGGCTTGCGCGGCACCGTAGCACTCAACAGCGACCTGTGCCTGCATCATCCGCGAATCCTGGACGAAGCCGTCAGGCTCGGCTGGGAATTCATGGGGCACAATGAGAGCAACACCCGTCGCCTCAACGCCATTCCCGCTGACGAGGAACGCGAGGTCATCCGCAACACGCTGAGCACGATCGAAGCGCAGACCGGTCAGCGTCCGGTCGGCTGGCTGGGTTCCGGTCTCCAGGAAACCTGGCACACGCTGGACCATCTGGCCGCCGAAGGTGTGGAATACGTCGCCGACTGGGTCAACGACGACCAGCCGTATCGCATGAACCTGGAGGGTGGCAGCAAGATCCTCTCCGTGCCCTACAGCCTGGAGCTCAACGACAAGCCGGCCTTCGAAGCGCGGCACGTAACTCCCGATCAATTCCGCGACATGATCTGCCGGCAATTCGACGTGCTTTACGAGGAAGGTGCCGAAAGCAGCCGCGTCATGGCGATAGCGTTGCATCCCTACATAATCGGCATGCCGCATCGCATCCGCGCCCTGGATGAAGCGCTGGCCTACATCTGCAGACATCAGGGCGTATGGCTGGCCACCGGCCGCGAGATCGCGCGCGCCTATACCGAAGCATTTCTAGCATGAGGAATATCATGAAAACGAATTTTGCCGCGGTCGCCGCTCTTTTGTGCCTACCACTTGCGGCGCATGCTGCCGACAAGATCACCATCGCCACGGTCAGCTCGAGTTCAGCGATGAACTGGCCGCTGCTGATCGGCATCGATAAGGGTATCTTCATCAAGGACGGCGTCGAAATCGACCTGGTTGCCGCGCCATCCAGCGCTGCCGTGCAGCAACAAACAGCCGCGGGTTCCGTGGACATGGGGACAGGCGGTCTCATCGACCCGCTACGTGCCATCGATCAGGGCGCCCCCATCACCGTTGTCCGCATCGAGGCCAAATATCCCCCGTACGGCCTCTATGCGCAGAAGGATGTCAAGTCCTATGCCAACCTCAAGGGCAAGACCCTGATGGTCGGCGGTGCCAAGGACGTGACACGGATCTATCTCGAGCGCATGATGGCGTCGAACGGGCTCCAGTCCGGCGATTACGATCTGATCTACGCTGGCGCCACGTCGGCCCGGTTCGCCTCACTGCAATCAGGCGCTGTCGCGGCTTCAATCCTGTCGGCGCCGCTCAATTTCAAGGCCGCGTCGCTGGGCTTCACGGATCTCGGCACGACTATCGATTACGTGAAGGATTTCCCCTTCACTGCTTATTCCGCCAATATCGACTGGGCTAAGGCGCATCAATCGGCGCTGCAGAACTTCCTGAAGGGCTATAGCGATAGCGTTGCCTGGTTCAATGATCCTGCTCATAAAAAAGAGGCAATCGACATCCTGGTCAAGCGCATCAACGCCGACCCCGATGATGCCGACAAGACCTATGACTTCTTCATTAAATACCAGATGTACGACACGCACGGTACGGTTGACGACAAGAGTCTTGCCGGTCTGCTTCAGGTATTGAAAGACCTGGGAGATCTAAGCGGCTCAGCCGATCCCAAGCGCTTTTACGACCCGTCATTGGCGGCAAAAGACTGATGGCGGAAGAAAGACTTCAACGGGCGACGACGTCGCCTCGGGTTGCCCGGCTTAGTAGCGCTGCCTGGAGTGTAGCTTCAATCGTCTGCGGATTGCTCATCTGGGAACTAGTCAGCCGCTATCTGGTCGCCAGCAAATTGTTCCTCGCTGCCCCCAGCCAGGTTGTCCAGATGATCGTTCATCTCGCTGCGACAGGCGATCTCATGCGACATCTGGGCGTGAGCGCGGAGGAATTCGTGCTGGGCTATGTCTCAGCAAGTCTCCTCGGTATTCTGGTCGGTGTCGCCATCGCGCACTCCCATGCAGCCAAGCAGACATTGCAGCCTTGGATCTCCGGCCTTTACGCCACCCCGACCATCGCGCTTGCCCCACTTTTCATCTTGTGGATGGGTGTCGGCATCTGGTCGAAAGTGGTGATGGTCGCGACCCTCGTGATCTTCCCGGTCATCATCAACACCGAAGCCGGCCTGCGCACCACGAGCGTCAATCTGATCGAAATGGTCCGCTGTTTCGGGGCAAACCCGGCGCAGGTGTTCATGAAGGTATCGCTGCCTTCGGCTCTGCCATTCATCTTCGCCGGTCTCAAGCTGGGCATCGGTCGCGGCCTGATCGGCGTGGTCGTAGCCGAGTTATTCGGCTCGCGGGCTGGTATCGGCCAATTGATTTCCCAAGCGGCCGACGCTTTCAACATGCCGCAGCTCTTCGCTGGCGTTGTCCTGCTGGCAATTGCGGGTGTCGGTATGACCTCAGCATTCAGTTGGCTGGAAGGCCGGCTGTTGCACTGGCGGAAGTAACAGCATGACGAATTCACCGAAACTTGCCGTTCGCGGCCTCACCAAGCGATTTAACGATCTGGAGGCCCTCAGTCATATCGATACGGAGATCGCTGCCGGCGAATTCATTTCGATCGTTGGCCCTTCCGGCTGCGGCAAGACGACCTTCCTGCGCATCGTCGCCGGACTCGAACAGGCCAGCAGCGGCGAGATCCGGCTTGATGGAAGGCCAATCACCAAGCCCGGCAGCGACCGTGGCTTCGTCTTCCAACAGGACAATCTGCTGCCCTGGCGGACCATTCTGGCCAACGCCATGATCGGGCCGGAGATCGGCGGTTTCGGTGACAAGGATCGCGTCCAGGCGACACGTCAGTTGCTGAAGCTGGTGGGGCTCGAAGGTTTCGAGAACTATTATCCAAAACAGCTTTCCGGCGGCATGCGCCAGCGAGTCAATCTCGCCCGCGCCTTGGCGGTCGACCCGGAAATCCTGTTGATGGACGAGCCTTTTTCGGCACTCGATGCCCAGACACGCGAGATCATGCAGACCGAGCTGATGCGCATCTGGGAAGAAGGGCGTAAGACCGTCCTCTTCGTTACCCACCAGATCGATGAGGCGGTCTATCTTTCCGATCGGGTATTCGTCTTCGCTCGTCGCCCAGGGCGCCTGCAAGAGATAATAGAGATCAACCTGCCCCGTCCCCGTTCCCTCGCGATCAAGCGCACACCGGAATTCGTGGCGTTGGTCGAACGCATTTGGAACCTCATAGAATATGAGGTCCGTCAATCTGTACTGGAAGAGATGAGCTGAGAGGCTTGCGCGCGTCATCGAGTTGGTGAGAACGGCCCCGCCGAATGCAAGGCAAGGGATCTGGTTCCGTCGCAAACTTGCATTGAGGATACGAAATACCCCGCGTCCCTTGGTCATTTGGCGAGGATCTCAAACTGCGCGGCGAGCGCGACGACGAGACCAGGTATCATCCGCTTCAAGTCACCAGCACAATGCCAGAGTTTCGTCTCCGTCCACGATCCAGTCGCCAACCTCTTCCACATATCCCGACATGACATACCATCTGATCATCATCGCGAGCTGAGAGCAGCCGCCATGCAAATGTGGAATGAGATCGCCCATCTTCAGGCCGCCTTCGCGGAGGTTCACCGCCCTGTCCTGTCGGCTTCCGATAAGTTTACAATGCCCGCTGAAGTATAGGCTGAAAACGATTTTTGAATTTTAGCTACTTTTGATATACTCGCCAAATCATAGCGGTGATATGAGGCGTACTATGCAGCGCGGCCTAAGATGCGGCGTCCTTCTGGCAATGGCCGCCTTCTGCGCACCCATAGCCTACAGTGCTGCGAATCAGGACGACGTGGCCACGGGGGAGCGGCTTGCGGCCCTGGTGCGTGCCAGTCGCAGCGTCATCTCAAGCTATCAGGGTCTGATCAACGATGCGTCGATCGGAGACAAGCATCTGACGGGCGGACGTGTGGTCGAAGAGTCGCTCGCCCTCTACAGCAAGAACAACAAACAATCGTTGCCGGACCAGACCTTTACGCCGGCGGAGCAGCAATTGTTCGATGCTCAAATTGCGGCGATACGGGAAGTCGTCGACGAAAACCAGGAGGTCATCAATGCTAAGGGCGTGGGCTTTAAAGGATTCATTCCCGCGATTTTTGCCCGCCTGGTCAACGAGCGTCTGGAGAAAAAAGTCGGTGAAACGGCAAAGATAAAGGTCACCGCCCCAGAGGACCTGGTACGCAATAGAAAGGCGCTTCCGGACGATTGGGAACGGCAGGTCATCGAGAGTAAATTCCAGTCAGCGGATTGGCCGAAGGGCAAACCTTTTGTCGAGGAGAGCGAAATGGACGGCCGCCGGGCATTTCGTATGCTCATTCCTGAATACTATTCCCCCTCCTGCCTGACGTGCCATGGCCAGCCCAAGGGCGAGATTGATATCTCAGGCTATCCGAAAGAGGGCGCAGCCGAGGGGGATTTGGGGGGCGCGATCAGCATCACGCTCTTCCAATGAGCGCTTTGGATCTCATTCGCATCAGGCTCAGCCGCCTGATGGATCGGAAAATCTCGATCCGCCTCGTTTGTCTCTCCGCTGGGCTGCTCGGCGCCCTGTTGGTGAGCGTTGCTTTCATGGCACATGATCTTCTTGAGAACCAGCGGCGCGTCGAGGAAGCGAATACGCGCTTTCATATGTTCGATGAAGCCGTGCAGGCGTACCGGCATTTTGGCGAGATGCGTTACTGGCTCACCGACTTGTCGGTCAGTCTGCTGACACTCTCGGAGCGACGAGCCGAAACCGCTCGCGACGCGCTGGAGGAAAATCTAGCGAACATCCGGGGTTTTGCGCCGGATGCCGCCAACACCATCGAGCAAGGCTCAAAGGCCTATTATGCGAAGGCGATGCAGGCAGTCGACGCCTATACGGCGGGCAATCGGGTCATCGGAAACACGCAGTTGGCCGCCGCCAAGAAATTCAGCGACGACATCGACACCGTGCTCAAGGGGCTCGAAGCCCGCCTCAGGACAGAGGCCGATGGGGCACGTGACGCGGCTGCCGCCGCAGCGAAGAACACCTACACTCGCGCCCTGATTGCGGTCGCATTGATAACGATAACGGGCGGCATCATGACCTGGCTGGTGCTGCGGTCGATACTGGTTCCCCTCGCCCGTATCGACAAAGCGATGATCCAGCTGACGGAGGAGCAGCAGGATGTCGAATTGCCGCCGGAGGGAAGCGACGAGTTCGGCAGGCTTTCAACGACGCTGCGACTGCTGCGCGAAAGCCAGGCCGAGCGGCGCATCCTCGAAGCGGCCGCCGTACGACAGCGAAATACCGTCATGACGGCAATCGAGACCATCCCCGATGGCTTCGCGTTCTTCGATGCCCAGGATAGGCTGGTCCTTGTCAATCAGCGTTACCTCGAGATATTCCCGGATATTGCGGAACTCATGACGCCCGGAAGGTCCTTCGAGGATATTGCGCGCGCACAGGCGAAGCGCGCCACGGCCGAGATCGGCGCCGGCGGCTCGGAGGCCTGGGTGAAGGAGGCGATCCGGCGCCACCGGGAGCCGCAGGGCATGATCGAGCGGCAATTCGGCAATGGAACGTGGCTTCGCATCGCCAAGCGCAAAACCCCCGAAGGCGGCACGATCGCCGTCTATACCGACATTACCGACTTGAAACTGCGCCAGGCAGAGTTGGAGGAAGCCAGGCAAGGCGCGGAGGTCGCGAGTGAAGAAAAGAGCCGGTTCCTTGCCTCCATGAGCCACGAGCTGCGTACGCCCCTCAATGCCATCATCGGCTACAGCGAGATGCTCATCGAAGACGCAAACGAGCTGGCGCAGCCGGGCCTCGTTGCCGACCTTGGAAAAATCATGGGGTCAGGACGCCATTTGCTTGCGCTGATCAACGATATTCTCGATCTGTCGAAAATCGAGGCGGGGAAAATGGAACTCTATGTCGAGCGTTTCAGCCTGATGCAGCTCATCAGCGATGTCGAAAGCACCGTGGCACCGCTGGTCGCGAAAAAGGGCAATCGGCTGACGCTCAAGGTCTCGGTCGAACCAGACGAGGTCGAGATCGACAAGACCAAGCTCCGACAGAACCTTTTCAACCTGCTATCCAATGCTGCAAAGTTCACCGACCACGGCGAGATCCTGCTAAGCGCGAAACGCAAGTCCGACCAGCGCGGTGATTGGCTGGAGTTCAGTGTCCGCGACGACGGGATCGGCATGACCGAGCAGCAACAGGCAAAGCTCTTCCAGGCATTTGTGCAGGTCGATTCCTCGACCACGCGAAACTATGGCGGAACCGGTCTCGGCCTGGCGATTACCCAGCATTTTGTCCGGATGATGGGTGGAACCATAGAAGTAGAGAGTGAACTCGGAAAGGGCTCGACCTTTCGCTTCAAGATACCGGCGATCTGCAAGACGCATGAGATCGAGGAGATCCTGCTGCCAATTGAGGCGCGGGAGGAGGTGCAAACCCACGGAACGGTTCTCGTCATCGACGATGAAGCCAAGGCGCGCAGGTTTGTCTCTGACGTGGTTCGCGGCGCAGGATTTAAGGTTGTGGAGGCCAAGGGCGGTGAGGAGGGCCTGGAAAAAGTACGGAAATTGCGCCCGGATGCCGTTATCCTGGACGTCATCATGCCCGGACAGGATGGTTGGTCGGTGCTGCGCGAAATGAAATCGGATGCGGCGCTTCGCAATATACCGGTCATCCTCGCGACCGTTGTGGGGGATCGTGAAATGGGTCTCGCATTCGGTGCCACCGATCACCTGATCAAGCCGATCGATCCGCAACAGCTCATCGACACCTTGAATGCTGTCGCAGGCGATCGGCGACACGACGTGCTTGTGGTCGACGACGACCCGGCGACCCGCGAACTCTTTCGCAGGGTGCTCATTCGCGAAGGCTGGCGTGTTCGGGAGGCTGCCGACGGGCGGCGCGGCCTGGAGCAGCTCGACGCCGGGCGGCCGTCAATCATGGTTCTCGATCTCATGATGCCGAACATGGACGGCTTCGAGTTGCTGAACGTCATTCAGGAAAGACAGGACCTGTCTGACCTTCCGATCGTTGTCGTCACATCGAAGGATCTGAGCCGCGATGAGCTGGATTGGCTTGGCGTGCGGGCGAAGGATGTCATCAGAAAAGGAGCGAAAGGCCGCGCCGAACTGATAGCGGCTTTGAAGCGGCACGTGCCGCTGAGCGAGGATGCCTGAGGAGCGCGAACAGGATGGTCAAGATTCTTCTCGTGGAAGACAATGAGATGAACCGCGACATGCTTTCCCGCCGGCTGGAACGTCGGGGATACGAAGTGGTCGTCGCGACAGACGGTCTTGCCGGTGTAGAGGCGGCGGCGAGCGCGAAGCCCGATCTGGTGTTAATGGACATGAGCCTGCCGGAGATCGATGGCTGGGAAGCAACGCGGCGCATCAAGGAGAATCCTGCCACCGCCGATATCCCTATTATCGCCCTCACGGCACATGCCATGGTCGGCGACCGTCAAAAAGCGATGGATGCCGGCTGCGATGACTATGATACGAAACCCATCGAATTCCCGGGACTGCTCGAAAAGATTTCCCGTTTGACCGGAGGGTGATGGCCGTGGCCCAATCTGCTGACATCGGTCATCGCGTACAGATCGCCAGAATCGCGCAAAAGTTCGCCGATCCGGCGCAGGCGATTTTCGGCTATCAGGAATTGATCCTCGAAGAGGTTCGCCGGCAGGGACCAAGCGGGGCGTTGCCCGATCTGGAAAAGGTGCTCTTCGCCGCTCGGGAATTGAATGCGCAGATTGAGCGGTTCCTCGACGCGGAGCCTTCCGAGAGCCGGAGCCTCTCGCTGTTGCGGCATGACCTCAGAACGCCGATGAACGCGATTCTCGGTTACTCTGAAATGGTCATGGAGGACTTCAATGGTTCGCTCTCCCAACGCCTCGTTGCGGACATATCAAGGATCATTGACGAAACCCGCGCTCTCCTCGCACAGCTCGACAGAGCGAGAGATACCTCCTCTTTCTATTCGGATGGGAGGTCCGCAGACGAGGCGGACGCGATCCTCGCGGCCGATTTCGCACGAACCATGGCAGCGCGGTTGCCGGCAGCGCCCGGGGAGGTTGGCCACATCCTGGTCGTCGACGATACGATGTCGAGCCGTGATCTCCTCGCCAGGCGCCTTGGACGCGACGGACATACAGTGGTCGTCGCAGGTTCAGGCGCAGAGGCGCTGCGGATTCTGGAGACGCAGAAATTCGATCTTGCTCTGGCCGACATCCTGATGCCGGACATGAATGGCATCGAGCTTCTCGGCCATCTCAAATCGGACCGGCGTTGGCGCGAGATCCCGGTGGTCATGATTTCGGGTCTCAAGGAGTATGATGCCGTCGTCCGCTGCATCGAGGCTGGAGCTGAAGACTACCTTCCAAAGCCGATCGATCCGGTTCTCCTGCGCGCGCGCATCAAGGCGTGCCTTGAGCGCAGCCGCTGGCGTGAGCGTGAGAAGCGCTATCTCTCCGAGATCGAGTTCGAGAAGGAACGGGCCGATGCGCTGCTTCATGCCATTCTTCCGGGGCAGGTCGTCAAGCGCCTGGCAGAAGGCGAGGAGGTGATCGCAGACCGCGTTGAAATGGCGACGATCCTCTTCGCTGACATCGTCAATTTTACCGAGTTTGCAGCGCGCACCCCGGCAGCTGTTTTGGTGGGGAGGCTTAGCGCGCTGTTCTCGCGTTTCGATGAACTTGCCGACGAGTATGGAATGGAGAAGATCAAGACTATTGGCGATGCCTATATGGCGGCGGCCGGGTTACCGGACCCTCGCCCGGATCATGCCGCGGCAGCGGTTGCTTTCGGCAAGGCGTTGCTGGCGGAAATGACCAAGGACACCGGTCCGGAACCTCCACTCAGCTTGCGCATTGGCATCAACAGCGGGCCGGTCATCGCCGGCCTGATCGGCCGAAAACGCTTCGTCTACGATGTCTGGGGCCATACGGTAAACGTTGCGAGCCGCATGGAATCTTGCGGTATCCCCGGACGAATTCAGATATCGCAAAGCACGTACGAGGCGCTCGGAGAGAGCTCTCTGGATGTCCATCAAGAAGTCATGGAGATCCAAGGTATCGGAAAATACGTCACCTACCTAATTTGATAGTCGTGGCCCACACCACGGGCAGCGACGATACCGTGCGGGGGCAGCCTGCCGGAAACCTGGCTGTGCTCCCCTGCTGTCCCGCGGCTGCGGCGCAGTCCGTCAGCGGAATTGGTCTCGTGGGATAAACATCTACTCTCAGCAGCTTTGCAAAAGGCGACTTTCAATGCCTTCGCTCTTGATGGGATCAGAACCGACGACCGCTCGTCTGTCGGAGGTGAGCGTGAAGAAACTCGTAGTTGGAACATCGTGCGCAGTCTTCTCAAAATGAGCCGAACCAAATTGCGTCCCTGCTTCAAGCGGCGATTTTCAGCCCCATCGCCCCGCAGACAATCAGGCCAATACAAAGCAGTCTTGCGGGCGATGCGGGATCGCCAAACATCGTGATCCCTAGAATCGAGGTACCGGCTGCGCCGATGCCGGTCCAGACGGCGTAACCCGTGCCGACAGGCAATGAGCGTAGAGAGAAGGACAGAACGATAACGCTGGACAGGCCGAAGGCGATTGTCAGCAGCGACGGGATGGGGCGCGTAAAACCGTCTGATGACTTCATGCAAAGAGCGAAGCCAACCTCCAGAACGCCAGCGATGGTGAGCAGTAACCAGGCCATGATAGAAATCCGTGAATGCATGTTGGTTGGACGCTCGTAGCAGCGTGTCCGATGCCGCGAGCGCCCGATCTCTCGCGTCAGAGATTGGCCACAGCCGACGGCGTCGAGCGGAAGGCAATGCCGAAGCGGTTGAAGGCGTTCATCAGGCCGATCGCATAGGTGAGGTCAGCCAGGGCCTTGTCGCCGAAGGCTGCGGCCGCCGCCGCATAGTCGGCATCGGGAACACCGGTTTCGGAAACACGAGTCACGGTTTCAGCCCAGGCAAGACCCGCCCGCTCCTCGGCGCTGAACAGGCCGCCGGCGTCACGCCACACCGCGACCAGCGCCAATTTTTCCACAGCAAGGCCGGATTTCAGGAGATCGCGGCTGTGCATGTCGATGCAGAAAGCGCAGCCGTTGATCTGCGAGATACGCAGATAGACAAGGTCGACCAGCTCTTTCGGCAGGCCGCTCTTCTGAAGGGTGGCATAGACAACGCCGAAAGCCTTGTAGCCCTCGGGCGAGATTTTTGCGTAGTCGATGCGGTTGCTCATGATGAAGCCTTTCTGGTTGGAAGGGCCTGATCGTCCCGCATCTTGGTCTAGTATAGAAGGTCCATGTATGGCATTTGCTTATGGACCATGATTGCCGCCTTATGTTTTCCTATGGGCGATGATGATGGCCCGGCAGCAGCGCGGCGATGCGTCGCCCGAAAGTTTCCGCCATGGCCTGCGAGGCGATATTGGTGAAATTGACAAGCAAGGCAGACGCCCCCTCGCCCTCGAATGTCCAGTCGGATAGAGCCTCGGCATAGAGTCCGGCCCGGCGCATTCGGCTGACGCTTTCTCGATCCGCGTATCCCGCAAGACGCAGGATCAGGTGCATGCCGCCCGGCTGAGCATCGATGCGCACCTTCTCGCCGAGCGCGGCCTTCAGGCCGGCCGCCGTCGCTTCACGGCGCCCGGCATAGAGCTTGCGCATACGCTGGATGTGGCGGGCGAAATGCCCATCCGTGATGAAATCGGTAACGATCGCCTGGGTCAGGGCCGGGCTGACACCCGCAAAGGCCGCGGCGATCCTGGCAAAACGCTCGACCTGACCATCCGGCACCACGAGATAGGCAAGCCGCAGGCTTGGGAACAGCACCTTGCTGAAGGTGCCGGCGTAGAGCACGCGCCCGTCCCGATCCAGGCTCTTCAGCGCAGGCAGCGGACGGCTGACGTATCGGTACTCGCCATCATAATCATCCTCGATGATCCAGGCGTCGTTTCGCGCGGCCCAATCCAGCAGAGCCTGCCGCCGCGGCAGCGATAGTGAAACGCAAAGCGGGCTTTGATGCGCCGGCGTCACCACTGCCGCCCGCGCCTTCGCTGCCATTCGCAGCCCCTCGGAAACGACCATGCCATCGCGATCGACGGAAACGGCGACCGGTAGAATGCCCAAATGAGAAAACAGCGTCCTCGTGGGCGGGTAGCCGGGATTTTCGAGCCAGACCTTGTCGCCGGCCTTCAGCAGGGCATGGGAAATCAGCCCGATCGTCTGGCGATAGCCTGAGGTAACGAAGACCTGCGAAGGCGAGCAATCAATGCCACGGGAAACCCTGAGATAGGCGGCGATCTGCGCCCTCAGCGCCGGCATCCCCTCTATTTCGGGATGCACCATATCGTATGGCTGCATGGCCCGCGCGCGAACGGCAGCGAGCCGCGCCCAGATCTTGCGGGGAAAGGCATCAAGCGCCGGCAGGCCCATCTGAAACGGCAATATGGAGTCCGGCCGGTAGCTGGTGACGAGAGGATCGCTCTCGACCTGACGGACGGGCATCGGCTCGGCCGCATTCGGCTTGAGATCAGGGGAGATGATGCTGCCCGCCTGCCCCCGCGCCAGGATATAACCTTCCGCGGCCAGCAGTGAATAGGCCTGCTCCACCGTGCCTCTGGCAAGGCCAAGCTCCTTCGCCAGCGCCCGCGCCGAGAGTATGCGTTCGCCGGGCTTCAACACGCCTTCGGCGATGGCGCTGCGAAACCGGTCATAGATCTGCCGATAATAGGCCGTCTCCGGCGCGGGGTCCGGACGGGGAATGTGGCTCTTCCTGTTTGCGATCATGGCCTTCCCGGAAATCAGGATTTTGCTGAAAATACTTGCGCCATGATGGGGTCGGAGACCGGCTTTCGCAAGCCCGCGCGCCGCAATCATGGCCCAGCTTCAAACTCCCCTTATGGTTCTGTGAGCTGGACCATTCCGCCGCTACAAGCATGATCTTTACTCCTCGGGAACAGACAGATGAAGAACATCCTGCATGTCAACGCCAGCCCTCGAGGCAAGGAGGCGGAGAGCTACCGTCTCTCGCAGAGGATCATTGCCGCACTTCGGGAGCGCAGTCCCGACGCTGAGGTGATCGAACGCCCGATCGGGTCTGGCGCAATGCCGCATATCGACGAAAATTACGCTACCTCTCAGGGATCGGCCGAAGATATCTCCACGGAGGGTTCCTTCGCCTATTCGGAGGAACTGGTGCGGGAGCTTGAAGGCGCCGATTGCCTTGTTATCAGCACGCCGATGCACAATCTCTCCGTTCCCTCGACGCTGAAGGCCTGGATCGATCATGTGGTGCGCGCACGCCGGACATTCTCGATCGGCGCTGGCGGCAAGGTGGGCCTGCTGGCGGATCGCCCAGTCTTCATCGCCATCGCCTCCGGCGGCCGCTTTTCCGGCGAACGGGCCCGCCAGCCGGATTTCCTGACGCCCTATCTGACAACGATCCTCGCCATGATCGGGCTGAAGGACCTCTCCTTCTTTTCGGTCCAGGGAACAGGTGCCGGCGGCGATGTGCTGGTGCAGGCGAGGAATGCCACAGACCGGGAACTTGCGGCACATTTCGCATCTCTGCGTTACTGATACTGGTTCAGGGACGACTATCTTGCAAAGACGGATAGGCCCCGGCCGGCTTGACCTTGAACCGGCTGGCGTCTGATGCAAAAGATCACCGTGGGAGGAATGGCAAAGATGACGGCACGCTCGATCAAGGCAATAGCGGTGTTCTGCGGATCAAACTTCGGCGTGTCGGAAGACTTCGCCGAGGGTGCGAGAGGCCTTGGCAGGGTGCTTGCCGAGCAGGGGATCGCGCTCGTCTATGGCGGCACGACAAAGGGGTTGATGGGCATCATTGCCGATGCCGTGCTCGAAGCCGGTGGTGACGCCCATGGCGTCATCACCGAAAGCCTGCA
>NZ_JBNDHS010000072.1:0-31359 GCF_056755095.1 Rhizobium sp. SVR5-9E
GTTCTACGTCGTCGGTATCGCGCTCGTCGTCTCCTGGTTCGTTGCCGTCTATTTCACGCCGTGGCTCGGCTACATGATCCTGAAGCAGCGCCATCATGCCGGCCAGCATCACGACGTCTTCGACACGCGCTTCTATCGCGGCCTGCGCAGCACGGTTAGCTGGGCGGTGCGCCACCGCATCATCGTGATTGCGCTGACGCTCGGCACCTTCGTTGCAAGCCTCTGGAGCTTCCAGTTCATTCCGCAGAACTTCTTCCCGCAGTCCTCGCGGCCAGAAATCCTCGTTGACCTCTGGCTGCCGGAAGGCGCGAGCATCAAGGACGTCGAGACGCAGGCCAAGGCGCTCGAAGCCAAGATGATGGACGACAAGGACAAGAAGTTCATCGCTACCTATATCGGCGAGGGCGCGCCGCGCTTCTTCCTGCCGCTCGACCAGCAACTTCGCAATCCGAACTACGCCCAGCTGCTCATCATGGCCAATGACGAGCCGGCGCGCGAGCGGCTGATCATCAAGCTGCGTACGATCCTTACGGAAGATTTCCCGTCGATCCGCGGCAAGGTTGACCGCCTGTTCCTCGGCCCTCCGACGGGCTGGCCGGTGCAGATGCGCGTCATGGGTCCGGACCGAGTCGAAGTGCGCAAGATCGCCGACCAGGTGAAGGAGCGCTTCACGCAGAACCCGTTGCTCGGCGCTGTCCATGACGACTGGCTGGAGCAGGTGCCGGCGATGAAGCTGGTGATCGACCAGGATCGTGCCCGGGCGCTCGGCGTCACCTCGCAGCGCGTCCGCCAGATGCTGCAGACCGCCATGTCCGGCGCGCCGCTCGACGACTTCCGCGACGGCGAGGAGACGGTTTCGATCGTCGCCCGCGAGCCGGAGGCGAACCGTGCACTGCTGTCAGCCGTCAACTCGGTCTATGTGCCGACGGATTTCGGCGGCTTCGTGCCGGTCTCGCAGATCGCCAAAGTCGTGCCGGTCATGGAGCAGGGCATCGAATGGCGGCGCGACCGCCTCCCCACCATCTCCGTGCGTGCGACGCTGCCGGACAACGTGCAGTCGAACGACGTCGTGACGAAGATGTATGCCGACATGCAGGATCTGCGGGACAGCCTGCCGGCCGGCTACAAGATCGAGATCCAGGGCGGGGCCGAGGATTCGGCCGAAAGCCAGGCTTCGATCGCTGCCAAGGCGCCGATCATGCTCGTCGTCATCATGGTGCTGCTGATGGCCCAGCTCCAGCATTTCGGCAAGGCGATGCTGGTCTTTGCTACCGGTCCGCTCGGCATCATCGGCGCCGCCTCGGCGCTGCTGATCAGCGGCGCCCCCTTCGGCTTCGTGGCGATCCTCGGCGTCATTGCGCTGCTCGGTATCATCATCCGCAACTCGATCATCCTCGTCGACCAGATCGACCAGGATATCAAGGCGGGCATGCACCGGCAGGAGGCGATCGTGGGCGCCGCCGTACGCCGCTTCCGACCGATCATGCTGACGGCATTGACCGCTGTTCTGGCGCTGATCCCGATCTCGCGCGGCGTCTTCTGGGGTCCGCTCGCCTACGCGATGATGGGCGGCATTCTCGTCGCAACAGTGCTGACCATCCTCGTGCTGCCCGCAGGCTACGCGTTGTTCTTCGGGCGTGAGCCGAAGGCGAAATATGCAAACGGCGAATATGCCAATGCCAACCAGGAAGAGGCGGATGTGCATCATCCGCCGGCGTTGGCAGCCGAGTGAAAGTGGCGCGGTGCAAACCGCGCCATTTTCATCTGCAGTCAGCCCATCGGGTTCGGAAGGTAACCAGTGAAGCCCGCGATCCTCCACCGGCCGCCATGCTTGCGGCAGTAGTATAGTGTCTGCCAGAGCATGCGATCGCGTTCGCCGTTGGCGCGCAGGATGCTGCCGTCGAATTTCTTGCGCACCAGCGCCATATTGCGATTGATCTCGATGTTTTCCAGGGTCGTAGCGGTGAAGATTGCGGTTCGCGGATCTTCGGCAAACTTCTGGCTCTTGAAGTCCTGTGCCTGACGCAGCCACTCGTCGCGGTAGGCTGCAAGCGTCGGGAAATTGAGGCGCCAATGATCGGGATTGGCCTCCCTGCGGCCGTCGATGCCGATGAAGCCCTCCTCGATGAAATCATCACCCACCTTGCTCCAATCGGCGGCGAGGAAAGCATCGATATCGCGGTGCACGAGCATTTCCCAGATCGAGTGCCGAGCCTCGTCCGAGGCGGGGAAGGGGTTCTTGAATGGGTCTCTCATGGCAGATCGGATCTCGTTGAAACCGCGGGATGTGGCCCCGTCGAGGCCGAAAAGTCAATCGGCGGGAAGGCTTCCGGCGGCGATCCGGGCTATGTATTTCAGCAGGTGATTTAGGGAGGGAAGATGACCGCCGATTATCGTCTCGAAGCAAGCTGGACCCCGACGGAGGGCTCCTTCGGGCGCTTCACCTTCACGCTTTTCAACCTTTCCAGCGGAACGCTTTCCGGTTTTTCGCTGGTCTATACGTCGATGACGCGCGTGGCGGATCAGCACGCGGCCGAAGGCGCCACGCTCAAGCGGCGCTTGGCGAATTTCCACGAATTCATACCGCCTGAGGGGCTGAGCATTGCGCCCGGCCAAAGCTGGCAGTTTTCGGTCGAAGGCCTCACTCACGCGCCGAAGCACGCCACGGCAGGGATCAAGTCCGCCTACCTTACGCTCGGCGATGGCCGGCATCTGCCCGTCAGCTTTGGAGACCTGATGTTGGAGGGCGCGGACCTCGGCAAGCTTCCGGAGCTTTTGCCGAAAGGAAAGGTAACGGAGCCTTACTCGCTGCTGCCCTGGCCGCTGTCGCTATCGTTGCGGCCGGACGGAGTGCCGCCCGTCGCGCTTTACCCGGCGGCCGGGTCAGGTATGGAGGATGTCAGGGCCGTGGCGAACGTGCTGGCGCTCTATCAGCGGCTATTCCCGACGGATAACGTGCCCTTCACACTGCAGCCGGCTCAGAGCGGCCGGCCGATCCGCTTCAAGGCGGAATCCTCGATCATGCCCTCGGCCTACGAGCTGCGCTTTACGGCCGATGAGATTATTCTGGCGAGCGATGATGCGGCGGGGCGGTTCTACGGGCTCGTCAGCCTTGCGCAACTGCTGCACGGTGCGCGGCGACAGCCTAATGTTTTCAACTTTCCCGCCTTCGGCGACATTGCCGACCAGCCTCGCTACGACTGGCGCGGCTGCCACCTCGATGTTTCCCGCCAGTTCTATCCGGGCGCGGATGTCGAACGGCTGATCGACATTCTCGCCTGGAACAAGCTGAACATCTTCCACTGGCATTTGACTGACGACGAGGCCTGGCGGCTGGAGATCAAGGCCTATCCAGAGCTCACGGAGATCGGCGCGAGGCGGGGACCGGATGAAGTTCTGGTGCCGCAGCTCGGCGACGGCGCTGAACCGCGTTCGGGTTATTATACCCAGGACGATGTCCGCCGGATCGTTGCCCATGCCGGAGCGCTTCACGTCGAAGTCGTGCCGGAGATCGATATTCCAGGGCACAGCACGGCCGCCCTCTTTGCCCTGCCGCAGCTTGTCGACGGGCAGGAGGCGCCGGACGGCTACCGCTCGGTGCAGGGCTATCCCAACAATGCGCTGAATCCGGCGATCGACTTCACCTACGAATTCCTCGGCAAGGTGTTCGACGAGATGCTGGGAATCTTTCCATCCGATTACATCCATATCGGTGGCGACGAGGTCGCGCATGATTCCTGGCTAGCTTCGCCGCTCTGCAAGGCACTGATGGAGCGGGAAAAGCTCGCGGGCACCGCCGAGCTGCAGTCCTATTTCCTGCGGCGGATCAAGACCATGCTTTCGGAGCGCGGCAAGAAGCTCGCCGGCTGGAATGAGGTCTCGCACGGCGGCGGCGTCGAGCGTGAGGGCACGTTGCTGATGGCCTGGGAAAAGGCTGAGGCCGGCATCGAACTGGCGGGCGAGGGCTACGACGTGGTCATGACGCCGGCGCAGGCCTACTACCTCGACATGGCGCAGTCGGAAGCCTGGGGTGAGCCGGGCGCAAGCTGGGCCGGCTTCACGCCGCCGGAAAAGACCTATGCTTACGAGGCCGAGGGCGAATTGCCCGAGGAATTGAGAGACCGGGTGCGCGGTATCCAAGCCTGTATCTGGGGCGAGAATTTCATCTCCCGGGCCTATTTCAACCGGCTGGTCTTTCCGCGGCTTCCTGCAGTCGCGGAAGCCGCCTGGACTCCTTGCCTGCGGAAGGACTGGCAGCGCTTTGCCGCGATCGTCAGGATGTGGCCGAAGCTTTAGAGGGCCTTCAACCCCAACAGTGCCGCCCCGATCAATCCCGGCTCGATGCGGCATTCGCTGCGCACCACCAGCGGGCGGTCAAATTTGCGCAGGATGCGGCTCCTCACGGCCCTGTCGAGTTCGGCAAGTAGCGGCTCGACATTCGACAGCCCGCCGCCGACCGGCACGATCGTCGCGCCGGTGATATTGACCGTCAGCGCCAAGGGCGAGGCGACGAGATCGGTATAGACGCCGATCGTGCGTGTCGCCTTTTCTTCACCTCGTTGCCATTGCGCGATGATTTCCTCGCTGGAGAATTCGAGGTCGTGCAGCGTCTTATGCAGACGCTCGAGGCCGCGCGCGCCGCCGACGGTATCGACGCATCCCTTCTGGCCGCAGCCGCAGGGATAGGCGGGGATTTTCACGGACGGCGTTCCGGCTTCGGAAGCGAGGATTGGTCCGTGGCCCCACTCGCCGGCAAAGCCGCCGGATGCGTTGACCAGCCTGCCGTCCGAAACAAGGCCGCCGCCGACGCCGGTGCCAAGGATTGCGCCGAAAACGATACGGTGGCCGCGGCCGGCGCCGAGTCCAGCCTCGGCCATGGCAAAGCAATCGGCGTCGTTGGCGATCAGCACCGGAAAGCCGAGTTCGGCCTCAAGATCGGCGGCAAGGTTGCGATCATGAATGCAGGGAATGTTGGCGCAGGTCAGCCGCTGCGTATCGGGATCGACGACGCCGGCGATCGAAAAGGCAAGGCGAAGGGGCGTTTCGCCGGTCTCGTTGATGAAGCTGCGGATCGTCTCGACGAAGGCGGTGAAATCATCTTTCGGCGTCGGGCGGCGGCCAAGCGGAACGATGTCTGTTTCGGAGCGCGCAAGACCGCCCTTGATTGCCGAACCGCCGATGTCGAATGAGATGATCATGCTGCCTGCCGCCTCTAAGCTTTCGCGTGTGCTCGCACCCTTGGCGCAGATTTGCAAGCCTTATGCCGGCAAGTTTACCCGCGCCTCGAACCCCGATGCCTCGCCGCTTGCCGGCGATAGAAGTTCCAGTGTGCCGCCCATCTGGAAAACGATGCGGTCGGAGATTGCAAGACCCAGACCTGATCCCAATGCGCCGGTTGAGCCGCGCCGGAAGCGCTTCTTGAGGACGGCCAGATCAGTTTCCTCGATAGCAGCACCGCCGTTGACGATCCGGATGGTCCCGGCCTCATCGAAGCTGATCCGGACGGGCAGGTCCTGATCGCCGTGCAGAAGTGCGTTTTCGATGAGATTGCGCATCACGATGCCAAAAGCATCGATATCGGCATTGCGGAGAAGCGTTGCCCCGATGTCGGCCGTATAGCTGAGCCGCCCGTTGGTGCGGCTATCGCGCTGGTAGTCGCCAACGATCATGTCGAGCACCTGGCGAAGGTCCGTTGCAGTGTCGCTTGCGCCGATACCTGCTTCGGCTCGCGAAAGCTGCAGCAGCTTTTCGGCTAGGCGGCCGAGATTGACGAGCGAGTTTTCGATCTGCCGCGCGCGCGTCCTGGCAGCGCCGTCCGGCAGTTCTTCGGCCAGGCGCTCCACCTGCGCCAGCGCACCGGCAATCGGTGTGCGGAGTTCATGAGCGCTGTTTGCGCTAAATTCCCGTTCGGCTTCGAGCGCAGAGCGGAGACGGCCGAGAAGCAGGTTGACAGAGCGGGCAATCGGTTTGATTTCCTTCGGCAACCTGCCGTCGTCGACCGCCGCCATATTGCCGCTGTCCTTCGTGGCGATCTCGCGGCGTAATACTTCGATCGGCTTCAATGCTCGGCCGACGACGAACCAGATGGCGAAAATACTTGCCGGGATCAGCACAATCAGCGGCAGCAGCAGCGTGACGGCGCTTTCGCGCACCGCCTCGCGACGATTGGCGAGACGATCCGCCACCTGCATGAAGAGCGTGCCGTCGGCAGTCGCTTCGGTATAGATCCGCTGGCGATCGTTGTCGTGAAAGCCACGCGCGAGAGGTGCATCGAAAGGCTTCGGCGAGGCATCGTGCGAACGGAGAACGACATTCCCGTTCCTGTCACGCACCTGATAGGTCAGATATTCGCGGCTGGCGGCGGTATTGAGGGTTGGGACACTGGGGAAATCGGCCTGGTCGCGCTGGTTGAGGTCATCGACAATAAGGGCCAGAAGACGCTCGGTTGCCTCCCGCTGAGCGCTGTCGAAAAGCTCGTCGACTTCTCCCTGAATCACCCGAATGCCGAGCCCGATCGCGAGGAGCCAGAAGACGACCACGACGCCCGTGAGCGCCAGAATGAGCGGAACGACGATGCTGGGTTCGCGCTTCATGCTTCCGCCAGGGTGTAGCCGATGCCGCGCGCGGTCTTGATCCTGTCCCGGCCAATCTTCTTGCGCAGCCGGCTGACGTAGACTTCGACCGTATTGCTTTCGATCTCCGAGCCGAAGGCGTAAAGCGCTTCCTCGATCCGGTCCTTCGGCACGATCGCGCCGGGGCGGGCGGTGAGTAGATCGAGAACGGCCCATTCGCGGCTCGTCAGCACGACCACTTCGCCGGCGACGGCAAGCTTGTGCTGCGGCCGGTCGATCTCGATATCGGCAATACGGATGACCGGCCGCGGATTGGCGCTGTAGCGGCGGGCGACGGCCATGATGCGCGCCTCCAATTCTCCGAGATTGAACGGTTTGACGAGATAATCGTCGGCGCCGGCGTTCAGTCCTTCGATGCGGTCGGAAATCTGGTCGCGCGCGGTGAGGATAATCACGGGTGTCGTCGTGCCCTTGGCGCGCAGCCTTCTCAGAAAGTCGATGCCTGTGCCGTCTGGAAGCTGGAGATCGAGTAAGATGAGACCATAATCGACGGAGGCTGCAGCGATCTGTGCGTCGCCGATCTTTCGCATCCAGTCGATCGCGTGCCCGGACGCGCCGACATGATCGCGTACCGCTTCTCCGATCATCCAGTCGTCTTCAATCAGCAGAATTCGCACGCGGTTTCTCCTGAGAAAAGCTCTAGCGCCGCCTGCACTCGAGGGTCAAGCGAGGCATGGGGGCGAAAAATGCAATGACTGCGATCAGGAGTCGCCATAGCCATGATGGCGGCGTATTCCACGAGGAGGATTCAAATTTGGATGATACCTGCCGGAACTCGGCAAGCCGGAAACTATGACAATCGAAGGAATAAGAAACTTTCGCAGGCGGTTTGCCAGGAAACCGCGCCTCGGGGCGCCGCGGCTTTCGGCCATCCTGCGGCAGCTTGCGGGCGACAAAAACCGCGAGCGTATTTCGATCGGCGATTTCTTCGAGGTGATGGGTGACCGCGCGACCGGTGCACTCATGCTGATCCTGGCATTGCCGAATCTTGTGCCTACGCCGCCAGGAACATCTGCGATTCTTGGGGCACCGCTGCTCTTGCTCGCCGCGCAGCTTACATTCGGCCTCAGGCCGTGGCTGCCTAAGGTGATTGCCCGGCGGTCGATGAAGCGCGAGGATTTCGAGGGCGTGGTTGCACGCATCCATCGCTGGGTTGTCTTTGCCGAAAGGATGCTGAATCCGCGGCTTTCATTTCTCGTGGAACCGCCGGCCG
The DNA here is from genome assembly GCF_056755095.1 of Rhizobium sp. SVR5-9E. Taxonomy (NCBI): domain Bacteria; kingdom Pseudomonadati; phylum Pseudomonadota; class Alphaproteobacteria; order Hyphomicrobiales; family Rhizobiaceae; genus Rhizobium; species Rhizobium sp. SVR5-9E. Next base: position 7,846 of record NZ_JBNDHS010000072.1, read on the forward strand.
AATATTTCGCAGGCTTTATCTGTCTCCTGCTTGCGATCGTGCTCACGCTGCCGATCCCGCTCGGCAATATCCTGCCGGCCTTTTCCATCTGCCTGTTTGCGTTCGCCATATTGGGGAGGGACGGCCTGTTTTCATTGTTCGGCATGACAACGGCCGTCGTTTCGCTGATCATCGTTAGCGGCGTGACCTACGGACTCGTCAAGGCTGGCATCTTCTTCGTCACGAACTTGTTTGCATGAACAGATTTTCGCGCAAAGAGCATGGCATTTTCTCAACGCACTCGACATCTGCCCAATTTTGTTCTGATCTAGCGCGAACAGACACAACGAATTACGCGTCCGGCATAAAGCCGGATCATTTTTTACGGTAGAACTCGATGGCAAAACGAACAGAGACGCCGGGACGGCTGGACGACGCAGCGCGCGCTGGCTGGCTTTACTATGTCGCTGGCCGTACGCAGGATGAGATTGCCTCTACCATGGGGATCTCGCGGCAGTCTGCCCAGCGCCTGGTGTCGCTTGCCGTTGCCGAAAGGCTCATCAAGGTGCGGCTCGATCATCCGATCGCCGCCTGTCTGGAACTCGGCTACGAGCTGCGTGAGAAATTCGACCTCAAGCATGTTGAGATCGTGCCGAGCGATCCGGGGGCTTCGTCTACCACCGTCGGCATCGCGGAAGCAGCGGCAGCCGAGATCGAGCGCTGGCTGAGACGGCCTGATCCGATCGTGCTCGCCATCGGGACCGGCCGCACGCTGAAGGCCGCCGTCGACCAGCTCCCGACCATCGAATGCCCCAACCATCGAATCGTATCGCTGACGGGCAATATCACGCCGGATGGTTCGGCCGCCTATTACAACGTCATCTTCAGCATGGCGGATGCGGTGAAGGCCCGGCATTTTCCAATGCCGCTGCCGGTGCTCGCGTCTTCGGCCGAGGAGCGCGAGTTGCTCCACGGTCAGCAACTGGTGCGCTCGACCCTGAAAATCAGCGCCCAGGCGGACGTCACCTTCGTCGGTATCGGCGAACTCGGCACGGACGGTCCCCTTTGCGTCGACGGCTTCCTCGCGAAGGACGAGATGATCGAGTTGATGCGCGAAGGAGCAGTCGGCGAGATCTGCGGCTGGATTTTCGACGGGAACGGCAAACTGCTTGACAATCCGATCAACGAACGCGTTGCTTCGGCGCCCATTCCTTCGCGCGAGACGTCGACCGTCATCGGAATTGCCAAAGGCAAGCGGAAGTTCCAGGCGATCAGAGCCGCCGTCGTCGGGCGTCAAGTCAACGCCCTGATCACTGATGAAGAGGCTGCTGAGTTTTTGCTCAACGCCTGAGCAAAAATTATTTCCCTTTTGAATCAAAGCACTGCGCTTTTCGTTAGCGATCGCAGCAACGATTCCCAATTGACATTTGACGTTCTCTGGTGAGTAATTGCTCATGGGCAAAGCGAATGCTCACACTCATCTTCTGGGAGGAAGATATGACATTGAGAACATTACTGCTGGGCGCCTGCTCAGCTCTGGCGTTTGCGGGGATTGCTTCGGCCGAAACGCTGACGATCGCGACCGTCAACAACGGCGACATGATCCGGATGCAGAAGCTGACGGACGACTTCAAGAAAAAGAACCCCGATATTGATCTCGAGTGGGTAACCCTCGAAGAAAACGTCCTGCGCCAGAAGGTTACGACCGACATTGCGACCAAGGGCGGTCAGTATGACGTGCTGACGATCGGCACCTACGAAGTTCCGATCTGGGCAAAGCAGGGCTGGCTCCTGCCGCTCGACAATCTCGGCGCGAGCTATGACGTGGACGACCTGCTGCCAGCAATCCGCAGCGGCATCAGCCAGGATGGCAAGCTCTATGCGGCTCCGTTCTATGGCGAAAGCTCCATGGTCATGTACCGCAAGGATCTCTTCGACGCCGCCGGCCTGAAGATGCCCGACGCGCCGACCTGGGACTTCATCGCGGACGCTGCGAAGAAGATCACCGACAAGGATAAGGAAATCTACGGCATCTGCCTGCGCGGCAAGGCTGGCTGGGGTGAAAACATGGCCTTCCTGACGGCTATGTCGAACTCCTTCGGCGCCCGCTGGTTCGACGAGCAGTGGAAGCCGCAGTTCGACCAGCCCGAGTGGAAGGACGCGCTGAATTTCTACGTCAACCTGATGAAGGAAGCCGGCCCTCCGGGTGCTTCTTCGAACGGCTTCAACGAAAACCTGGCGCTCTTCCAGACCGGCAAGTGCGGCATGTGGATCGACGCAACCGTTGCAGCCTCCTTCGTCAGCAACCCGAAGGAATCCAAGGTGGCTGACAAGGTCGGCTTCGCACTGGCTCCGGACAAGGGCCTCGGCAAGCGCGGCAACTGGCTCTGGGCCTGGAACCTCGCCATCCCGGCAGGCTCGCAGAAGTCTGAAGCTGCAGAGAAGTTCATCGCTTGGGCAACCAGCAAGGACTACACGAACCTCGTCGCCGAAAAGGATGGCTGGCTGAACGCACCTCCCGGCACGCGCACCTCGCTCTACAGCAATCCGGAATACCAGAAGGCTGCTCCGTTCGCGAAGATGACGCTCGACAGCATCAACTCCGCGGATCCGACCAAGCCGACCGTCAAGCCGGTTCCCTATGTAGGCGTCCAGTTCGTGGCAATCCCGGAATTCCAGGGTATCGGCACGGCCGTCGGCCAGCAGTTCTCGGCTGCTCTTGCCGGCCAGGTGTCCGTGGACCAAGCCCTGCAGAGCGCCCAGCAGCTGGCGACCCGCGAAATGACCAAGGCTGGTTATATCAAATAATAACCTCCTGAGACGGGTAGGGATCGTTGACGTCCCGCTCAACCTAGGCCGCCGAATTGCCCGAATTGCGTCGGCGGCCTCTTTTTTCTCAGCTGCCCTGCAGCCGTTCGCCCCTTAAGTCAGGATCGGTAATTGCCATGGCAACGTTACACACCCGCTCCGCAGCGCGCCTGATGATGGCTCCCGCCGTCGTGCTTCTCTTCGCCTGGATGATCGTTCCGCTCGTGATGACCATCTACTTCTCGCTTCTGAACTACAATCTGCTCAGCCCGGGCATGGAGACCTTCGTCGGGTTCCTCAACTACCAATACTTCCTGACGGATCCGGCTTTCTTCTCGGCGCTGGTCAACACGTTGTTGCTTGTTCTCGGCGTGCTGATCATCACCGTTGTCGGGGGCATCGGTTTTGCGCTCCTTCTCGACCAGCAGATCTACGGCCAGGGCATCGTGCGCATCCTGGTGATTGCGCCGTTCTTCGTCATGCCGACGGTTGCGGCTCTCGTGTGGAAAAACATGTTCATGAACCCTGTCAACGGGCTCTTTGCGTATATCGCCAAGGCGATCGGTCTGCAGCCCTACGACTGGCTGGCGCAAGCGCCGCTCTTTTCCATCATCCTGATCGTCGCCTGGCAGTGGCTACCCTTCGCAACGCTTATCCTGCTCACAGCGCTGCAGTCGCTCGATGAAGAGCAGAAGGAAGCCGCGGAAATGGACGGTGCCGGTGCGGTTTCGCGATTCATCTATATCATCCTTCCGCACATGGCCCGCGCTATCACCGTGGTAATCCTGATCCAGACGATCTTCCTGCTCTCGGTCTTCGCTGAAATCCTGGTCACGACCAACGGTGGCCCCGGCACGCAGAGCACCAACCTCACCTATCTCGTCTATGCCCAGGCGCTTCTGCAGTTCGATATCGGTGGCGCTTCGGCGGGCGGTATCGTCGCGGTCATCCTCGCAAACATCGTCGCGCTTTTCCTTGTCCGCCTCGTCGGCAAGAATCTGGAGGCTTGAGATGGCAAGAAAAGTCACCACTCAACGCAAGCTCATCATGACGGCGATCGCCTGGGCGCTCGGCATCCTGATCTTCTTCCCCATCCTCTGGACGTTCCTGACCAGTTTCAAGACGGAAGCGGATGCCATCGCCTCGCCGCCGCAGTTCCTCTTCTTCCACTGGACGACGGAGAGCTATGCGGAAGTGCAGAGCCGCTCGAATTACCTCAGCCACTTCATGAACTCGGTGATCATCTCCTTCGGCTCGACGCTCATCGGTCTCCTCATTGCGATCCCGGCCGCCTGGGCCATGGCTTTCTCGCCGACCAAGCGCACCAAAGACGTGTTGATGTGGATGCTATCGACGAAGATGATGCCGCCGGTCGGCGCCCTTATTCCGATCTATCTGATGTTCCGCAATTCCGGCCTCCTCGACAGCCGCATTGGCCTGGTGATCATCCTGACGCTGATCAACCTGCCGATCATCGTCTGGATGCTTTATACCTATTTCAAGGAAATCCCCGGCGAGATCCTCGAGGCTGCCCGTATGGACGGGGCGTCACTCGCCAAGGAGATCATCTACGTTTTGACGCCGATGGCAGTGCCGGGCATCGCCTCGACGCTGCTGCTCAACATCATCCTGGCCTGGAACGAAGCGTTCTGGACGCTGAACCTCAGCGCCTCGAAAGCGGCGCCGCTGACGGCGTTCATCGCTTCCTATTCCAGCCCGGAAGGCCTGTTTTACGCCAAGCTTTCGGCAGCATCGACAATGGCGATCGCGCCGATCCTGATCCTTGGCTGGTTCTCGCAAAAACAACTGGTCCGCGGCCTGACCTTCGGCGCGGTGAAATAAGACGACAGGGAGACAAACATGGGCAGCATTACCCTTCAGAAAGTTTCGAAGGTCTTCGGCGATGCCAAGGTCATCCCTTCGATCGATCTCGAAATCAAGGACGGCGAATTCGTCGTCTTCGTCGGCCCGTCGGGTTGCGGCAAATCCACGTTGCTGCGGCTGATTGCCGGGCTGGAGGATGTCACCGGCGGCAAGATCATTATCGACGGCAAGGAAGCGACCGAAAAGGCGCCGTCCGAACGCGGTCTTGCGATGGTGTTCCAATCCTACGCGCTTTATCCGCACATGAGCGTCCGCAACAACATTGCCTTTCCTCTCAAAATGGCGGGCATGGACAAGGCCGAGATCGACAAGAAGGTCGGCGAAGCCGCACGCGTCCTGAACCTGACGGATTATCTGGAGCGCAAGCCGCGCCAGCTTTCCGGCGGTCAGCGGCAGCGTGTCGCGATCGGGCGGGCAATTGTACGCCAGCCGTCCGCCTTCCTTTTCGACGAGCCGCTGTCGAACCTCGATGCTGCTCTTCGCGTCAACATGCGCATCGAAATCAGCGAGCTGCACCAGCAACTGAAGACGACGATGGTCTATGTCACCCACGACCAGGTCGAGGCCATGACCATGGCGGACAAGATTGTCGTCCTGAACCGCGGCAATATCGAACAGGTCGGCTCGCCGCTGGAGCTCTACAAGACCCCCCGTAATCTTTTCGTCGCCGGCTTCATCGGCTCGCCGAAGATGAACTTCATCACCGGTAAGAACGCGGCCGCGCTGAACGCGCATACGATCGGCGTACGTCCGGAACATGTGCTGCTCTCGACGGAAAGCGGCGACTGGAAAGGCAGGGTCGTCGTCGCCGAGCATCTCGGCTCCGACACTTTCCTGTATATCGACGTCGATGGGATCGGATCGGTGACGGCGCGCGGTGGCGGCGATTTCGCGGCGCGTGCCGGCGACATTGTCTACCTGACGCCGGACAAGGCGCGCGTCCACAAATTCAACGAGAGTGGTCTTGCCATCTAAGGCGAAGGCCGGGCGGGGCGTCCGGTTTGCCGAGAGCAGGGCGGCTGAATCCGCCTCGCGAGACCTCAAGAGGACTGAAACATGACGAAAATATCGCTGGCGACGCTCCCTGATGCCGCCAAGACGGCGGCCATCCCGGCTTATGGCCGAGCCTCGCTCAAGGCAGGCATCCTGCACTTCGGCGTCGGCAATTTCCACCGCGCCCATCAGGCGATCTATCTCGACGATCTTTTCAACCAGGGTCAGGACCACGACTGGGCAATCATCGGCGCCGGCATGCTGCCGTCGGATGCGGCAATGCGCGAGAAGCTTGCCGCGCAGGACTTTCTGACGACGGTGGTCGAGCAGGATAATAACAGGACAGCTGCGCGTGTCACCGGCCCGATGGTCGACATTCTGCCGGTCGGTGATGCCAAAGCGATCATCGCCAAGCTCGCCGATCCTGCAATCCGCATTGTTTCGATGACGATCACCGAAGGCGGCTATTTCATCGACGCCTCGGGCAAGTTTAATCCGCGCCATCCGGCGATCGTCGCGGACGGGCAGAACCCCTCCGAGCCGAAGACCGTCTTCGGCCTGATCGTTGCCGGTCTTAAGGCCCGCAAGGAAAAGGGCATCGGGCCCTTTACGGTGATGTCGTGCGACAACATTCCGCACAACGGTGTGGTGACCGCAAACGCCGTCGTGGGAACGGCGGAGCTTTCCGATCCGGCCTTCGCGGTATGGATCAAGGCAAACATCGCTTTCCCGAATGCGATGGTCGACCGCATCACGCCGGCGACGGGGCAGCGCGAGATCGATCTGCTGAAGGACGCCTTCGGCATCGAGGACAACTGGCCGGTCTATTGCGAAGAATTCAAGCAGTGGGTTTTGGAGGACAAGTTCACAGCTGGCCGGCCGGCACTCGAAAAGGCTGGCGTCACCTTCGTGCCGGACGTTACGCCCTACGAGCATATGAAGATCCGCATCCTGAATGGTGGCCATGCGGCGATTGCCTATCCGGCAGCGCTAATGGACATCCATTTCGTTCACGACTCGATGGAAGACCCGCTGATCCGCGCCTTCCTAGCCAAGCTCGAGAACGACGAGATCATCCCCATCGTTCCGCCGGTTCCGAGTACATCCCTCAAGGACTATTTCGCATTGATCGAACGTCGCCTTCTCAACCCGAAGATCGCCGATACGATCCCGCGTCTGGCGCAGGACGGATCGAACCGTCAGCCGAAGTTCATCCTGCCTTCGACGCTTGACAATCTGCGGCAGGGTAAGGATGTGGTTGGACTGTCGCTGGTTTCGGCTTTGTGGTGCCGCTATTTCGCGGGCAAGACGGACAGTGGCAAGGAGATCGTTTTCAACGACGCCAGCGCGGACCGTCTCCATGCGGCAGCGCTCAAGGCCAAGGACGATCCGATGGCCTTCCTGGTGTTCGACGACATCTTCGGCGAAGTCGCCAAATCCGAGCTCTTCCGCAAACGCTTCGCACACGCCCTGAAAACGCTGTGGGAAAAGGGCACGCGCGAGACGTTGCATCTCTATCTCGACGGCAAACTTGCAGTGTAGGAAATCAACGTGGCGGCAGTTCTGCCGCCGTCGATCCGCCCTCGCATACAGGCGGGGTGATTGCATCCGAACCGAAACCTGGTTGGTCTTTCATGGCTGATGATGAAACGCGCCTAGTCATCTTCGATTGCGACGGCGTTCTCGTTGATAGCGAACCGATTTCGGTCAGCGTTCTCGTCAAGGCGATGAACGATCTCGGTGTGCAGATCACCGAAGAAGAGGTCTATGGTCGCTTCCTCGGCAAGAGCCTAGCCACCGTCATTGAGACGATGAAGAGTCAGTATCAGGTCCATGCCGGAAATGAATTTCTGGAACAAATCCGTACTGATCTCTATGCGCGGTTCCGGCGCGAACTGAAGCCGATCGACGGCGTAGGCGCGGCGATCGACGCGCTCAGCATCCCGTGCTGCGTTGCCTCGTCGAGCCAGGTCGAGCGCATCCGGTTGTCGCTCACCGTCACCGGGCTCATCAACAAGCTGCCGAACATCTTCAGCGCGTCGATGGTGAAGAATGGCAAGCCGGCGCCGGATCTGTTCTTACATGCGGCGCGCGAAATGCATGTCGATCCGAAGAATTGCATTGTGATCGAGGATAGCCCGGCGGGCGTCGAGGCCGCCAAGGCTGCGGGCATGACAGTTTTTGCCTTTACCGGCGGCTCGCATGCCAATTTTGCCGGTTATCGTGCTGAACTCGATAGGCTTTCTCCTGAATGCGTGTTTGACGCAATGCCGGATTTGATACACCTTATCCAGAAACGAAACCTGGATGGGGCACATCCTTGATGCATGATCATGTGGTTGCGGTGGATGTCGGCACCGGCAGCGCGCGGGCCGGCGTCTTCGACGCTCACGGCCGCCTGCTGGGCAAGGCTGAACATCCGATCATCATGAACCGGCCGCGCGAAAACCACGCCGAACACGATTCCGAAGACATCTGGTCCGCAGCCTGCATTGCCGTTCGCAAAGCGATGGGTGAATCGGGCGTGTCGCCTGCGTCAGTCGGTGCAATCGGTTTCGACGCCACATGCTCGCTGGTCGTCCGCGATGTCTATGGCGCGCAGATCAGCGTTTCGACCGGTGGGGAACGACGCTTCGACACGATTGTCTGGCTCGACCATCGAGCGCTGAAAGAGGCCGATTTCTGCACGGCAACCGCGCATGCGGTTCTCGAGCATTCCGGACACTTCATGTCACCGGAAATGGAAATGCCGAAGCTGATGTGGCTGAAGAAACAGCTGCCCGGCACCTGGATGAAAGCGGGCTATTTCTTCGATCTCGCGGATTTCATGACCTGGAAGGCAACCGGCTCGCTCGCGCGCTCGCGCTGCACACTGACGGCGAAGTGGAACTATCTTGCGCACACTGAAACGGGTTGGCAGCAGGACTTTCTGAAGCAGATCGGCTTGGAAGACCTGCAGGAGCGCGGTCGCCTGCCTGACAGGACGACGCCAGTTGGCGAAAGCGTCGGCACGCTCACGGAGGAAGCCGCATCGGCTCTCGGACTCACGACGGATTGCCACGTTTCGGCGGGCATGATTGACGCTTATGCGGGCGCGCTGGGCGCGCTTGCGGGATATGCGGGCGATCCGTCAAGGCTGGAGCATCAACTCGCGCTCATCGCGGGGACCTCGAGCTGCATCGTCTCGTTCTCGCGCGAACCCAAGCCAAGCCACGGGATGTGGGGGCCTTATTACGAGGCGGTCTTCAGGAAACTGTGGCTTGTCGAGGCCGGCCAATCTGCGACGGGGGCGCTGCTCGACCATATCGTCCGCATGCATGCGGCAGGCGGCGAGCCGACAGCGGCCTTGCATCAGAAGATCGTGTCTCGCATTGCGCAACTGCGCGCCGAAGAGGGGAACGCGTTCGGCGCGCGTATCTTCGTGCTGCCGGATTTCCACGGCAACCGCTCGCCGCTTGCCGATCCGCACGGCGTTGGCGTCATCAGCGGCATGACCCTCGATACCTCGTTCGATGGGCTTTGCGCGCTTTATTGGCGCACCGCTGTCAGCATTGCGCTTGGAACCCGGCATATTCTCGAAAAGATGAAGGAATATGGCTACGCGCCCGACACGCTGCATATGGCGGGCGGGCATGTGAAAAACCCGGTACTGATGGAGCTTTATTCGGATGCGACGGGCTGCAAAGTCGTGGTGCCGAAGATGAACGAGGCCGTCTTGCTGGGCACCGCGATCGCGGCCTCCGTGGCCTGCGGCTTGCACAAGGACCTCGCGGCGGCCGGCTGTGCAATGTATCCGGGCGGCGAGGAGCGGGTGCCGGATGGGGCGAAACAGGCGATGTACGACCGTGAATACCGGCGGTTCCTCGCCATGTACCGCCACCGGGCCGAACTGGAAACGATGAGCTAGGTCCTGACCCTAGTGGCTGCCGCTTTCTCCGAGAATCGTTCCGAATTCCAGCATCCGGCGGCTGCGCTCGATGGCCTCTTCACCCGCCGCTATGATGACGGATTCCGACAAACAGTCGAGCAGAGCGACGAGCGGAGGAAGGTTATCGTCATCAGGCGAGCGGGCAGGCGGTAATGTCAGCATAATGTTGGTCTGATCCGGCAGCCAATCGTTGTTTTCAGTGGCGATCAGCACGACCTTGTAACCGAAGCGCCGAGCCGTCCTTGCCAAAAGGCGCGCTCTGCCGAAGCGGCGGCAATCGACGATAATCAGAAGAGCGCCCTCGCCGCTTTGACGTGCGAAGAGCTCCGCGAAACGGCTTCCTGAACCGTCCAGCGCATGGACGCCATCGCGGGAGCGTATCAGCCGCTGCGCAAAGTGCGCCGCGATGCCGGCGAGGCGCACATGCGTCGCAATGAAAACCTCACGCGCCGCCCCGATCATCGCGACAGCTTCGGACCAGTGCGTCTGTGCGGTCAGATGGTAGAGGTGATGCAGCGCCTGGATCTGCTCGGTGACGAGCAGCGCAAGCGGCTTTCCGTCCGAGGCATCGGTCTGCAACTCGCTGAGGGATGTTTGAAGCTGGGTAGGAGAGGTGACGGCGGTTTCGCGAAAATGGACCTTGACGCTGTCGAGGCCTTGGTAGCCGAGCGCGCGCAGAAATCGGCCCACCGTCATCGGGCTAAGGTCAAGACGATCGGCGACGGAGGCGGCAGTCTCGAAAGGAAGGTCATTCAGGTGCTCGGTGAAGTATTTTGCGATCCGCCGCTCAGCCGGTGTGCCGGACTTCACATAATTTCTAAGCTTCTGAACAAAATCCTCCACGTCGGCCTCCCCGACCTCCCAGAAGCATTTCTCGGATGCGCTATGGCGAGACTTGCCGTTTGCAACTATTTCCGGAAGCTGCGTGTCAGGTTCAGTTTATCTCGGTTATCTAAAACTATATATTAGTGTGTTATTTTAGACAAGTTTTCCCTTCTTGCATGAATTTATTTCCGCTTGCGGTCAGACGTTGAGATTCCTACATGCGCAGGCACAACGGAGATGCCAAGAATGATCCTTGATGCCGCGCGCCTTTCGTTCGCCAATCTCTTCGCACGGGAGACCCGCTCGGTTTTCTGGAAGGTGCTGGGACTTACGATCCTGGTTCTGGTCGGCCTCTGGTTCTTGCTTCGAAGCCTGTTCATAACCTTTCTGTTTCCCTGGGTAGCTGGTTTCTTTCCCGACGTGCCGGATTGGGCGGGTTGGCTGAGTTTCGTCTTCGCAATTCTTGCAAGCATTGGTCTTGCGCTGGGGCTTGCGCTGCTGTTGTCACCGGTTACCGCACTGATCGCCGGTTTGTTTCTCGATGACGTGGCGGAAGTCGTGGAGAGACGGGACTATCCGGAAGACGCCCCGGGCACGGCGATGCCGCTCGGCCCGGCAATCGCCAGTTCGCTTAAGTTCCTGGGCGTGGTGATCGCCGGCAATATCGTGGCGCTCCTCCTGTTGTTCATTCCGGGCGTGAACCTGATCGCCTTTTTCCTGGTCAACGGCTATCTGCTCGGGCGCGAGTTTTTTGAATTTGCGGCGATGCGCTTCCGTCCACCGGAAGAGGCGCGGCTATTCAGGGCGAAGCACGCGTCGACGGTCTTTTTCGGCGGCCTCGTGATCGCCGTTTTTCTGGCGATCCCCATCCTCAACTTGCTGACGCCGCTCTTTGCAGCAGGCATGATGGTGCACCTTTATAAATTGGTCTCCCAGAAGGATATGGGCTTTCGCCGGTAGACCATCGAGGATGGTGCCCTACTCGATGGCCTCACCGATCACCTGCGGCGGCAGCTCGACCAGCGGTGCCGGTATATCGCAGCTCTTTTCCGGCGATTTGCAGAGATCGGCAATAATGCAGCGCTCGCATTCCGGCCGCCTAGCTTTGCAGGTATAGCGGCCATGCAGGATCAGCCAGTGATGGGCGTGGTAGAGATAGTGCTTGGGGATTACCTTCATCAGGCGCTCTTCCACCTCATCCGGCGTCTTTCCCGGCGCCAGCTTGATGCGGTTCGCGATCCGGAAGATGTGCGTATCCACCGCAATGGTTGCCTGACCGAAGGCCATCGATAAAACCACATTGGCGGTCTTGCGGCCCACGCCCGGCAAACGCACGAGCTCATCGCGGGTCTGCGGCACCTGGCCGGCGAATTCGTCGATCAGCATCTGCGAAAGCGCCATGACGTTCTTAGCCTTGTTGCGGTAAAGGCCAATCGTCTTGATGTAGTCGCGGAGGCGTCCCTCCCCGAGCGCCAGCATCTTTTCCGGTGTGTCTGCCACCTTGAAGAGCGCCCGCGTTGCCTTGTTGACGCCAGCGTCGGTCGCCTGGGCGGAGAGCGCGACGGCCACGATCAGCGTGAACGGATTGGTGTGCTCCAGCTCGCCCCTCGGCTCCGGCCGCTGGACCGAGAACCGGTGGAATATCTCCTCGCGCTCGGCTTCCGAGTATACGGTGCGCACGGCGGCAGTCTTGTCGCGGGTGATCACTTTTGAGTTTTGCGGAGCTTTGCGGGCGGATTTGAGTTTCGGTTCGGACATGGACAATCTATACTCATCGGCCATGACAGAAAGCAACGCCGAGAGGGCGAACGACAAGCCTGTTTTTGCAGCCGAACTTTTCCCTTACCGGTCGCTCGGGCGCAAGGGCTTCAGGGTGTTGCTTCTGCTTTCCGGTGCTGTCTGCTTCATGTACGGGATGTTCTTTATCGTCACCGGGGCTTGGCCGATCGGCTTCTTCTTCGGGCTGGATTTCGCCCTGCTTTACGGTGCCTTCTGGCTTAACTATCGCTCCGGAAAGGCGCGCGAGGAAGTGACGGTTTCGCGCACCGATGTCGCGATCCGAAAATTTACGCCTTCCGGGAGAATGGTGGAGCATCACTTCAATCCGTTCTGGGCGCGCTTCCTGGTGCGCCGCCATCAGGAGATCGGCATTCTCTCCATGCATATTTTCGGCGAGGGCCGGCGGACGGATATCGGCTCCTTCCTCAATCCGGATGACCGCGAAAGCTTCGCCAGAGCCTTCAAATGCGCGCTCGCAACGGTCAAGCAACGCATTTGAACCGTGCCGCAAGAAACGGGTGGCTTGTAGCCGTCCTCTTGACTATCTCCTTGTTACAAGGAGAAGAACGATGAATATGATCGCAAATCTGAACAGAGACATGACGCCGGCGGGTCCGGACTACGAGACCGTGCGTCAGGTCATCGAACTCATCACCGAGGACTATCGCGACCAGCCGTCGCTGGAGGCGATCGCCGCGCGGCTCAACCAATCGCCGACGCAACTCCAGAAGACGTTTACCCGCTGGGCCGGGCTTTCGCCAAAGGCGTTCCTGCAGGCAGTCACGCTCGACCATGCAAAGCGGTTGCTGCGCCAGGAAAACATGCCGCTGCTTGAAACCTCGATCGAAGTGGGCCTTTCCGGCCCGAGCCGTCTTCACGACCTCTTCGTCACCCATGAGGCGATGTCGCCGGGCGAGTGGAAAGCACGCGGTGGTGGCCTGACGATCCGCTACGCCTTCCACCAGTCGCCGTTCGGCGTCGCACTGGTCATGGTGACCGATCGCGGCCTTGCCGGCCTTGCCTTCAGCGATCTTGGCGACGAGGCTGCCTGTCTTGAAGACATGAGCTGCCGCTGGCCGAATGCCGAATATGTCGAGGATCGGCAGGCGACGGCGCCTTATTGCGAGCGCATCTTCGATCCGGGCAAGTGGTCGGCCAACCAGCCGCTGCGCGTCGTGCTCATCGGCACGGATTTTCAGGTGCGCGTCTGGGAAAGCCTCTTGAAGATTCCGTTCGGCAAGGCTGTGACCTACAGCGATATTGCCAATGACATCGGCAATCCCAAGGCGATGCGTGCTGTAGGCGCTGCCGTCGGTGCCAACCCGATATCCTTCGTGGTGCCATGCCATCGTGCCGTCGGCAAGAGCGGGGCGCTGACAGGGTATCACTGGGGCCTCACCCGAAAGCGGGCAATGCTTGGCTGGGAAGCCGGTCAGGCCTGAGGGTTCTCCTCTCCTCGCCGGGGAGAAGACGCAAGCTGTGCGGTCTCCGTCAGCTCCAGCAGCGCCCTGGCTGCGCTCTCGTCGGTGATCAGCGTATTGCAGCCGATACGCCTTATGGTGGCGCGAATGGCGACGGCGCGGTGGGCGCCGCCCGAGGCGAGCACGATGTGCCTGGCGTTCTTCAGCGTATCGAGATCGACTGACATGACGCGGCTGTTGATCGAATGATCGACAGTGTTGCCGTCCTCGTCGAGAAAATTGAACATCGTGTCGCAGACACAGCCGGCATCGATCAGCTGCTGCAGTTCCGTCTTCGAAATCCAGCCTTCCGACAGCGACGTCGAATGAGGACCGATGTCCCCGCAACTGACGATCGCGAGATCGAGATCTTCGGCCAATCGATAGATCGCGTCGAGCCCGCATTTTTCGATCAGGTTGCGCTTGGTCTCGACCGAGTCGACAAGCAGCGGCGAGAGGAACATGTAGCACTCCGCACCAAGCTGACTCGCGAGCCGCCACGTATAGTCGATCGGGTTCGTTTGATGCACCGCGACAATGCCGCCGAGGAGCGAGACGACCTTGCAATTGACGCGGCGCGGTGGCCGGAAGCTCGAAAGCGAAGCCGTCATCGTGCGGCCCCAGCCGACGCCGATCGTATAATCGTCAGGGATTGCTTCGGACAGGAACTGGCCAAGAGCGAGGCCGACGTTTTTCGCCAGGCTCTCGGCGTCGCAACGCGCTGGAGCGGGAACAACGATCGCCTCGTCGAGGCCATAGGCCCTCTCCAGCTTCACCGACAACTCGACGCAATCACCGATTGAATCATTGATCCAGATCTGCACCTCGCTGCGCCTCATCGCTTCGTCGAGCAGGCGGATGACGGTGGTTCGGCTGATGCCGAGCTGTTCGGCGACATCCTTCTGCGTCAGGCCTTGATTGTAGTATAGCCACGCGGCGCGCAGCCTCAAAGAGGAGGCTTCGGAGTAGGCCGTGTGCGTGCCGCGTTTCAGCTTGACCACATCTTCTCCCGTGCAAATTCGACCCTAATTACCCTTCGAGAAGGAAGAAGAGCCCGGTACCGGCGATAATGACGCGCGTGACACTTATGTCAATTGAAATGCACAAATGTCCTTGACTTTCGATTGACGAAACGATGATAGTCGCTGCTGACAAAGTCGTACTCGTCCGGGTAAGGCAATGTATAGGCGCGGAAAGTGACGGGTCGCCTTCCGCCTATTGCATGCAAATCGTCTGTCCGTAGATTACCTCAATTACCGGAGCTCGCGCCGGTTCGCAGCGCAAGGTAGCAGTTCGAGTTCACAAGGGAATTTGACCATGACATCCAAGCTTGACCAACTCCGCGAAATGACCACGGTTGTCGCCGATACCGGCGATATCGAGGCCGTCGCGCGCCTGAAGCCGGTGGATTGCACCACCAACCCGACCATCGTTTTGAAGGCGCTCGGCACGCCCATGTTTGCCGATGCGGTCAAGGAAGCTGTGGCCTGGGGAAAGAAGCGGGGCGGAAATACCGATGAGGCTGCGGCTGCCGTTGCGGATCGGCTGGCGATTTCCGTCGGCGCTGCTTTGTCGAAACTCGTTCCCGGGCGTGTTTCGACGGAGGTAGACGCCGACCTCTCCTTCGATACGGAAGCATCCATCGCCAAGGCGCGCGCCATCATTGCCGCCTACAAGGAACGTGGCATCGAGAAAGATCGCATCCTGATCAAGCTTGCATCCACCTGGGAAGGGATCCGTGCTGCGGAAGTGCTGCAGAAGGAAGGTATCGACTGCAACCTGACGCTTCTCTTCTCCAAAGTTCAAGCGATTGCTTGCGCTGACGCGAAGGTCTTCCTCATCTCGCCTTTCGTTGGTCGTATCCTCGACTGGTACAAGAAGTCGACCGGCAAGGACTACACTGCGGAAGAGGATCCGGGCGTTCAGTCGGTCCGTGACATCTACAATTACTACAAGTCGCACGACATCAAGACGATCGTCATGGGTGCTTCGTTCCGCAATGTCGGCGAAATCGAAGCGCTGGCCGGTTGCGATCGCCTGACGATCAGCCCGGCATTGCTCGATGAACTCGCAAACGATCAGGGCACGCTTGCGCGCAGGCTTTCGCCGGAAGCGAAGAAGGCCGAGCCGAAGATCGAAATCGACGAGAAGACTTTCCGCTGGCTGATGAACGAAGATGCCATGGCAACCGAAAAGCTTGCCGAAGGCATCCGTGCTTTCGCCAAGGACCTGGGGGCGCTTCGTGCAATGGTTCGCAAGGAACTGCAGCTCGCTGCCGCCTAAGATGTTTGCATGAGACGACTGGAATGGCGCGTCCGCCAAGAGCGGCCGCGCCATTTTCCTATTAGTATCGATGGCAACGGGGCCGGAGAAAATCCATGGCGGATGACGACCAGGGCGGCTTAACGGTGACCTCTGTCACCCGGCACTCGAGCGTCATTATCGCCTTTATTTCCGGCCTTGCCGCTTTTCTGGTCCTGAACTCCGTACGCGTGGGCGCCGACCATGTTCTGATCGGCTGGAACGTCGCGGCCATGGTCTTCATCGGCATCAGTTGGAGAAGAATGCTTCGAGCAACGGTTGCGGATATCAGGAGGCGGGCGGAGGATCTGGATTTCTCCGACACCCTCGTGCTGTTCCTGTCGATCGCGGCGGCACTTGCAAGCATTGCCGGTATCGGTCTCGAGCTGCATTCCATCAAAAGCGCCGCGCCGAGTATCGCATTGGCCAAAGCCGGCGAGGCGGTCGTCACGATTCTTATCTCCTGGGTGTTCCTCCATACGCTCTTCACCATCCACTACGCCCACCGCTTTTACAGCGAACAGGGAAATGGGCTGATCTTCCCCGATCGGATTGAAGAGCCGGTCTATTGGGACTTCCTCTATTTCTCATTCACGATCGGCGTGGCGGCGCAAACGGCTGATGTTGCCGTCTCTTCCGTGACGATGCGCAAGATCACGCTGCTCCACGCAGTGCTGTCGTTTCTGTTCAACACGACGATCCTGGCGCTCGCGATCAATGTCGGGGCAAGCCTGTTATAGGCAAACCTTGCGGACTATAGGATCGCCTGTCCCGCTAGCAGCGCCAGGATCAGGAAGATCAAGAAGATAACGAGAGCAATGCCGAACAGCACGCGCGCGATTGTCGCGGTGGCCGCGGAGATGCCGGAAAAACCGAAGAAACCGGCGATCAGCGAAATTACCAAGAATATCAGTGCCCATTTCAGCATGGTGTTTGTCCTCTGCGTTTGTCCCAGAAGCTACGCGGCAGACGGGAAATTGTTCCAAATCGTTTAAAACGGAACGGCGTTCCTCAAATTATCATATTGGGGCTTTCCAAAGTTCGACCGATCTGTTTCAAGGGATGGACATCGATTTGCCCCATCGACGAAAGCCTTTTCCATGCCCGCCTTTCTGGACCAGCATACCATTTCCGCCTATTTCGAAGTGATCATGATCAATCTCCTGCTCTCGGGGGACAATGTGATCGTCATCGGCATGGCCGCCGCCGGCCTTGTCAGCGAGCTGCGCGGCAAGGCGATTGCCGTCGGCATCGCGGCCGCAGCAATCATCCGCATCGTCTTCGCCGTGGCCGCGGCGAAGCTGCTTGCGATTACCGGCATCACGCTTGCCGGCGGACTGATGCTCCTGTGGATCTGCTGGACGATGGGCAAGGAATTGCTGTCGGCGGCAGAGGAGCAGGCGCATGCCGGCGATGCTTCCGGCCATGACCCGCATGTGAAACCGAAGCTCTTCCGGCAGGCGATCGCTCAAATTATCTTCGCCGATGTCTCCATGTCGCTCGACAACGTGCTTGCCGTTGCGGGCGCCGCCAAGGAGAACATGAATGCGCTGATTTTCGGCCTCATCCTTTCGGTGTTGCTGATGGGCCTCGCTTCGAACGTCGTCGCGAAGCTCCTCGAGCGCTTCAAGTGGATCGGCTGGATCGGCCTTGCGATCATCGTCTATGTGGCGCTCGACATGGTGTGGAACGGCAGCGAACAGCTGCTCGCTCTCTATGGCCATGCCGCCTGAAGCTTCAGGCTGAAAGACGGAACGGCAGGTGCGGCCCAGCGGCCCGTTGGCGACGCCCTTCGAAGGGGTGTCGCCGTCAGGCATCGGGACGTTACATCAAACCCAGCTGCTTGTAGAAGCCAAGGGCATCGTAATAGTCCGACTGCTGCTTGATCGCATTGTTTTCTATAACGAAGACCGAGGCGCCATCGAAGGAGAAGGACTTGTTGGTTGCCGGGGTTCCATCCGCCCAAGCGCCGCTATTCGTTCCCGAGAAGGTCCACTCGAAGGAAACCTTGTTTCCACTGACGATTGGATCGCCGCGCATCACCCATTTGAGGTCCGGCGCCGCGGTCATGAAGTTGTCGATTACCGCGGCCTTGGCTTCCGCCTTGCCGACGGTGGGCTTGCCGACTGACGCGTCGTAATAGCTGACCTTTTCGTCAAAAAGATCAGCGGCCTTGCCGGCATCATGGGCGTTCCAGGCGGCCAGATACTGTTCGACGACCGCGAGCGGTGTCTGGTCGGCGGCGTAGGCTGGCATTCCTGTAAGCGTCGAGGCGAGGCAGATGCCGCCCAAGGCGGCAAGAACGGTACGGCGTTTCATTTGGGTTCCCCTTTTTATGTTGTTGCTCGTTTGGTTTGCGGCCGGACGGTTCCGCCCGGCGCACGGATCAGCCGTGGTTGATCATGACGTGACGGACGGCGGTGTAGTCTTCCAGTGCGTAGACCGACATGTCCTTGCCGTAGCCGGATTGCTTCAGGCCGCCATGCGGCATCTCGTTGGTGAGCATGAAGTGCGTGTTGATCCAGGTGCAGCCATACTGCAGGCGCGCGGCCGTCTTCATGCCGCGGCTGATGTCCTTGGTCCAGACGGACGAGGCAAGGCCGTAATCGCTGTCGTTCGCCCAGGTGACCGCGTCCTCGACATCGGTGAAGCGGGTGACGGAAACGACAGGACCGAAAACCTCGCGGCGGACGATTTCATCGTCCTGCGTTGCGCCGGCGACGACCGTGGGAGCATAGAAGAAGCCCTTGTCGCCGGAGATCTTGCCACCGGCGGTGATTTCCATGTGCTTGTGTTCTGAGGCCCGCGCGACGAAGCTTTCTACGCGATCGCGCTGGCGCTTGGAGATCAATGGACCGATCTCGTTTTCGGTATCATCGGCCTGGTTGAACTTGATGCTGGCGACGGCCGAGGAGAGGTCGGCGACGAACCGGTCGTAGATCTTGGCGTCGGCATAGATGCGGCAGGCGGCGGTGCAGTCCTGGCCGGCATTGTAGTAGCCGAAGGTGCGGATGCCGGACACGACTGCCTCGATGTCGGCGTCGTCGAAGACGATGACCGGCGCCTTGCCGCCGAGCTCCAGATGCGTGCGCTTCACGGTCTTGGCGGCCGCCTGCAGCACCTTCTTGCCGGTTGCGACGTCGCCTGTGATGGATACCATCGAAATCTTCGGATGGTTGATCAATGCATTGCCGACGCTTTCGCCGCGGCCGAGGATGACGTTGACAACGCCTTCGGGCAGGATCTCGGCAAGGAGCTTCGCCATCTTCAGCGCGGTCAGCGGTGTCTGTTCGGACGGCTTGAAGACGACGGTGTTGCCGCCGGCGATCGCTGGCGCGAGCTTCCAGGCCATCATCATCAGCGGATAGTTCCACGGTGCAATCGACCCGACGATGCCGATCGGGTCACGGCGGATCATCGAGGTATGACTAGGCAGATACTCGCCGGCGACTGGTCCATGCAGGTTCCGGACGGCGCCCGCAAAGAAGCGGTAGCAATCCACAATCGCCGGTATTTCGTCGTTCAGCACGGCATTGATCGGCTTGCCGCAGTTCAAGGCTTCCAGCGTGGCGAAACCTTGTGCATCCTTCTCGATCGCATCGGCGATCTTCAAAAGATAGCCGGAGCGCTCGGCGGGTGTCGTCTGCGACCAGCTCATGAATGCCTTTTCGGCCGCCTCCACGGCGGCGTCGATCTGGCCGAGCGAGGCTTCCGGCAGGTTCAGCACGGTCTCGCCCGTCTTCGGGTTCAAGATGCGCTCTTCCGTTTCCGTGCCCGCTTCGAAACGAGATCCAATCAGCATCGCGGTGTCCATGATGTTCTCCCATATTGTTGACGGAGTGGGATGTGGACGGAAAACCGCTTCACACTTTTCCGCATCCCACTCTGGTTATTTGCCGGCTCCGGCGATCTGATCGCCGTCGCGAGTGAGGTAGTAGGCTGCCAGGATCGGCAGGAAAGTGACGAGCACGACGACCATGGCGACCACGTTGGTGACCGGTCGCTGGCGCGGGCGGATGAGCTCTTCCAGCATCCAGATCGGCAGCGTCGATTGCTGGCCGCCGGTGAAGGTCGTGACGATGACCTCGTCGAAGGACAGCGCAAAGGCGAGCATGCCTCCGGCCAAAAGCGCCGTGCCGATATTCGGCAGGATGACGTATCTGAATGTCTGGAAACCGTCGGCGCCAAGATCCATCGAGGCTTCGATCAGCGAAGCGGACGTGCGGCGGAAGCGGGCAACCGCATTGTTGTAGACGACCACGACGCAGAAGGTGGCGTGGCCGAGAACGATCGTCCAGACCGAGAACGGGATGTCAAACAGGCTGAAGGCCGAGCGCAGCGCAATGCCGGTGATGATGCCGGGCAGCGCGATCGGCAGGATGACGAGCAGCGAAATCGCTTCGCGGCCGAAGAACCTGGTCTGGCTGACGGCGGCCGCGCAAAGCGTACCGAGCACCAGCGCAATCGCTGTCGCGATGCAGGCGACCTGCAGGGAAAGCCCGAGGGCGGCCCAGACGTCCGGCCTGTTCCAGGCGATGCCCAACCACTGCAACGTGAACCCCGGCGGCGGCCATTGATAGCTTTTTTCCTCGGTCGTGAAGGCATAGACGAAGATCAGAAGGATCGGCAGGTGCAGGAAGAGCAGCCCGCCGGCAGCGGCGATCTTCAGCAATAGCGGCGATGTCTGGTGGCGATCAGAGCGCATCGAAAGCCCCCTGCTTTTTAGCAAGCCAGAGATAGACGGCCATGATGACGATCGGCACGACGGAGAAGGCGGCGGCGAGTGGTACGTTGCCCGCCGTACCCTGCTGTGCATAGACCGCCTGGCCGATGAAAAGGCGCGAGGAGCCAATGATCTGCGGGATGATGTAGTCGCCGAGCGTCAGGGAGAATGTGAAGATGGAGCCCGCGACGATGCCGGGTAGCGCCAGCGGAAACAGCACGGTGCGGAAGGTCTGTTGCGGCGTGGCGCCGAGATCGGACGCGGCTTCGATCAGGTTTGCCGGGACGCGCTCGAGAGCGGCCTGTGTCGGCAGGATCATGTAGGGCAGCCAGATATAGACGAAGACGATAAAGGTCCCGAGATAGCTGACCGACAATGAATTGCCACCGACCACGGGCAGGGCGAGAACGCCGTCGAGCAGCCAGGAGAGGTGCAGCTTGGCGAAAATCCAGGTCAGGATGCCTTCCTTCGCCAGAACCAGCTTCCAGGCATAGACCTTGACCAGATAACTCGACCAGAGCGGCAGCATGACACTGAGATAGAAGAAGGCCTTCCATTTTCCTTGAGCATAGCGTGCGGCGTAATAGGCGATCGGAAAGGCGATGAAGGCAGAGGCAATCGTCACCATGGCCGCCATGACGACGGTGCGGACGATGATGTCGAAATTGGTGGGGTTCAGAAGCTGCGCGTAGGTCGCGAGCGTGAACTCGTAGTTGATAAGACCGGAGAAATCGTCGATCGAGAAGAAGCTCTGCAGAAGGAGCGCGATCAGCGAGCCGATATAGATGACGCCGAGCCAGAGCAGCGGCGGAGTCAGCATCAGAAGGAGCAGCAGCTTCGGATGACGCCAGAAGGCATCCGACAGCCGGCCGAAGAAGCCGCCGCGTCCGGGCAGAATCGAAGTCGCGCCGACGGGCTTTGTGAGGGTCAACGTCGTCATGCCGCGTCGTCCATGTAATGCACGTCGGCCGGCTGCCAGAGAAGGCGCACGGTCGCGCCGATAGTAGGTACATGCGTTCCGGCGGGCAGGGTGACGTGCAGGCGTGCGCCCTTGATGTCGACGGTGAGGCGCGTCGCGGCGCCAAGAAAACTGGTGTTTTCGATCTTCGCTTCTACCCCGTCGCCAGAAAGATGGATCGCCTCGGGGCGCAGGCTCGCCCAGCGTTTCTCGCCGCCAAGCGAGGTCATCAGATCCGGTGCGATGACGTTCGAGGAACCGACGAAATCGGCGACGAAGCGGGTCTTTGGGCGGCGATAGATATCATGCGGCGTGCCCTCCTGGACGATGCCGCCATTGTTGAAGACGGCGACGCGGTCGGCCATGGAGAGTGCCTCGCCTTGATCGTGGGTGACGAAGACGAAGGTGATGCCGAGCGCCCGCTGCAGGCTCTTCAGCTCCTCCTGCATCTGTTCGCGCAGCTTCAGATCAAGCGCGCCGAGTGGTTCGTCCAGCAGCAACACCTTCGGTTTGTTGACCAGCGCGCGGGCCAGCGCCACGCGCTGCCGCTGGCCCCCGGAAAGCTGACCGGGACGGCGGGCGCCATAGCCGGGGAGCTTCACCAGTTCCAGCGCCTGTTCCGCCGCCCTAGTGCGTTCCGCCTTGTCGATGCCCTTGACCATCAGCCCGTAGGCGACATTGTCGACGACGTTGAGGTGCGGGAAGAGCGCGTAGTCCTGGAAGACGGTATTGACGTTGCGCCGGTAAGGCGGAACGCCGCCGGCCGTCTCGCCGAAGATCTCGATATGTCCGTCCGTCGGCTGCTCGAAGCCGGCAATCAGGCGCAAGCATGTCGTCTTGCCCGAGCCGGAGGGGCCGAGCATCGCGAAGAATTCGCCCGAGGCGATTTCGAGATCGACGCGATCGACGGCGCGAACCTGGCCAAAATGGCGTGAGACCTTTTGGAAACGGACAGCGGGTGTCATTGGTGGAACTCCACGATAATTCATCGATGTGGGAGTGCGAGCGGCATACTCCCACTTCTCCCCATCGGGGAGAAGTGCCGAGCAAAGCGAGGCGATGAGGGGGTGAGCGACGGAAGGAGCGAACGTCCGAGCTCAAGCGAGGGCGAGGCTGCCGCAGCGCCCCCTCATCCGACCCTTCGGGCCACCTTCTCCCCCAAAGGGGAGAAGGTGGCAGCGATTACCGCCCGCCGATGACGCCGATATAGTCCGATACCCAGCGGTGATAGGGCACGCATTCGCCCTGGCTGGTGCACTTGGCTGTCGGCGTCTTCCAGAACTTGATCTTGTCGAAGTGATCGAAGCCGTTGGTGTTGCAGCCGGAATCGGTCATCAGTTCGTTGCCCTTGCAGGCCGCCGGGACGGAGGGGACGGCGCCGAACCAAGCGGCGGCGTCGCCCTGAACCTTCGCAGACAGCGAGTGCTCCATCCACATGTAGGCGCAATTCGGGTGCTCGCTGTCAGCGTGAAGCATGGTGGTATCAGCCCAGCCGGTGGCCCCTTCCTCCGGGAAGGTTGAAGCAATTTTCTGCTTGTCGGCCTGCATCAGGTTGACCTGGAACGGCCAGGACCCGGAAGCGGCGACGCCTTCGTTCTTGAAGTCGTCGATCTGGATCATCGCGTCATGCCAGTAACGCGAGACGAGCTTGCGCTGGCCGCGCAGCAAGTCGAGGGCCGCCTTGTACTGATCTTCGTTGAGCTCGTAAGGGTCTTTGATGCCGAGGTCCGGTTTGTTCGCCATCAGATAGAGGGCAGCATCGGCGATATAGATCGGGCCGTCATAGGCCTGGACCCGCCCCTTGTTGGACTTGCCGTCGGGAAGTGTTTCCTCCTCGAAGACAACCTTCCAGCTGGTCGGCGCCTTATCCTTGAAG